>JASFFF010000239.1:0-6206 GCA_050124445.1 Desulfosarcina sp. | reverse complement strand
CCTCCGCCCGTGTCGGGGAGATGGCATTTTTAATTGGTTTGCTCATGTGTTCGTCCTTCGCATCGATCGTTTGGGATTCGGCGCCGGTTGGCAGTCACTGTGTGCGGTGCTCCTTTTCGAATGCCGCCACCGCCTCCAGCACCACCTCCACCAGCCGGTTTTGGGGAAATTTTTTGACGACCTTGCCTTTTTTGAACAAGATGCCGACGCCGCTGCCGCCGGCGACACCGATGTCTGCTTCGCGCGCCTCACCGGGGCCATTGACCACGCATCCCATGATGGCCAGCTTGACCGGCGTGCTGCACGTCATCAGCGCCTTCTCCACCCTATCCACAATATCAAACAGCGGAATGTCGCAGCGTCCGCAGGTGGGACAAGCGATGATCTCCGGACCGTGGTGGCGGATGTCCAACGCACGCAGAATTTCGAAGCCCACCCGAACCTCCTCCACCGGATCTCGGGTAAGCGACACCCGCAGGGTATCGCCAATGCCGTCGGCCAACAGGCTGCCGATACCCAAGGCCGATTTCACGATGCCAGCGTATAGCGATCCGGCTTCGGTAACGCCCAGATGAAGGGGCAGGTCTGTATGCTGGGACATCAGCCGGTATGCCTCGAGGGTCCGGGGAACATCTGATGCTTTGATGGATATCTTGATTTCGTTAAAATCCAGATCCTGAAGCAGGGCGACATGCCTTAAGGCACTTTCGACCATGCCCGCAGGTGTCACCCCCTGATGTTTTTCCAAGATATCCTTCTCCAGGGATCCGGCGTTTACCCCGATTCGGATGGGTATCCGGCGCCTCTTGGCACAAGCGACCAAATCCTGAATGTTTTTCCGGCTGCCGATATTGCCGGGATTAAATCGCAGGCCGTCGGCACCGCTTCTGGCCGAGGCAATGGCCAAACGGTGGTCAAAATGGATATCAGCGATCAGGGGGATGGCAATTTGTTTTTTAATCTTGGCGATGGCATCTGCTGCGGCCTGGCCCGGCACTGCCACGCGCACAATTTCGCATCCGGCCTGGGTCAATCGATCAATCTGTTGAACCGTGGCCCCGACATCCTCAGTTTTCGTGTTGGTCATGGATTGGACGCGGATGGGCGCCCCACCGCCCACGGCAACATCTCCCACCATGATCTGGCGGGTCTTCTTTCGCTGGATGGAAAACGGCATGTCGTTATCGGGCCCCAGAGTGAATGCCTTTGAATCTCAGCCCAGGCCACAAAAAGGATTGGTGCGTTTTTCTACCCCGATGGTGGTGGTGCCCATGTGACCCGGATAGACATCCACCCTATCTTCCAGGCTGAACAGCTTGGTGCGAATGCTGTTGATCAGCGTATCGAAACTACCGCCCGGAAAATCAGTCCGCCCAATGGAGCCGGCAAAAAGGGTATCACCGACAAAGACCGCTTTTTTGGGTGTGCCGGCATCATTGTATTCGGTGTAGAGGCAGATACCGCCGGGGGTATGACCGGGCGTGTGCAGCACTGTCAGGGTATGGGTGCCGAAAGTGATGGTGTCCCCATCTTCCAGCAGCCGGTCGGCCGTTGGCGAATTCTCGGCCGACAATCCCCATGCCGATGCTGTGGCTGACAGTTGTGAGAGCATGGGCGCATCTGCACGGTGTATGAGAATGTCCGCATGGGTCACGTCTTTGAGTCGCTTATTGGCGCCTACATGGTCAAAATGACCGTGGGTATTGATAATGTGCACGACCGTGAGCTTGTCGGCGGCAAGGGTGGTGAGGATCCGATCGGTATCGTCCCCGGGATCAATGACCACTCCCTGACGCGTCTCTTCACATCCCAGAATAAAACAGTTGGCCTGAATGGGGCCAAGGGCCATTTGTCGTATAATCAATTTTATTCTCCCATTATTTCACGTTTTCGACCCGAGGGGTAACGGTATTATCCGGTTGCACCGGCAGTGGGTTCGCAGGGAATCTCCTGGCGATCCATGGCCAGGCGAATGCTGTCTAGGATACCGTTAATAAATGCCCCGGATTCATCCGTACCGAAGCGCTTGGCCACGTCGATAGCCTCGTTGATCGACACCTTGGCGGGGATGTCTGGACAAAAGAGAAGCTCGAACACGGCGATTCGCAGTACATTGCGATCCACGCAGGACATACGCGATAGCTTCCAGTTGCTGGAAAACTGTTCAATGATTGTGTCGATGGTTGAGCGGTTTTCCTGGACCCCGTCCACTATACGGTGGAAAAAGGGGTGCGCAGGCCTGTCCTGGGAAAAGCAGCTACAGAACTGACCCACGGGATCGTCGACTGGATCCCGCTGCATGTCCATATAGTAAAGGGCCTGAAGCGCCCGCTCTCTGGATAGTCGACGGGTTCCCATGCTTATCCCTTGTCTACCGTCTCCATGAGGTTGGCCATCTCGATGGCGGAAACCGCGGCACTCCACCCTTTGTTGCCCGCTTTGGTTCCGGCCCGTTCGATGGCTTGCTCGATGGTATCGGTGGTGACGATACCGAAGATGACGGGCACCTGGGTTTCCATGCTCACCTGTGCGATGCCCTTGGAGGCTTCTGCGCACACATAGTCGAAGTGGGGCGTGGCGCCACGAATAACGGCGCCCAGGCAGACGATGGCATGGTATTTTTTGCTTTGGGCCATGCACTGGGCCAGCATGGGGATCTCGAAGGCACCGGGCACCTTGACAACGTCGATGTCTGCGTCTTTGGCACCGCTGCGGGTCAGGGCATCCACAGCACCGCCAACCAGTCTGTCGGTAATAAAATCATTAAAACGGCTGGCGATAATGCCGAACCGTTTCCCCTTGGCAACCAGGCCGGCTTCGATGATATTCGGCATAAGACGGGTTTCCTCTCCTTATTGATGGTTTAGGGTTTCTTCAAAACTGAGGGTGTGACCCATTTTAAGTTTTTTGCATTCAAGGTAGCAGCGGTTGTGTTCGTTGGGCTGAACCTCAATGGGCACCTGCTCCACCACACTCAACCCGTAACCCTGAAGCCCGATCATCTTTTTGGGATTATTGGTCAACAGACGCATCTGGCTGACACCGATGTCCACCAGCATCTGGGCACCGATACCGTAATCGCGCATGTCGTCCTTGAATCCCAGCGTTCGGTTGGCCTCCACCGTATCCAGGCCCTTGCAGCGCTGCAGCTCATAGGCTTTGAGCTTGTTGATCAGGCCGATGCCCCGGCCCTCTTGGCGCAGGTAAAGGATGACGCCGGTGCCCGCTTCATCGATCATGCGCATGGCGGTATGCAACTGGTCGCCGCAGTCGCAGCGCATGGAACCGAAGATATCGCCGGTCATGCACTCCGAATGCACCCTTACCATGGTCGGTTTTCCCGGATCGATCTCCCCTTTTACCAGGGCAATATGGGTCAGGTTGTCGACATCATTTTCAAAGGCGATCATTTTAAAGTCACCACCGTGCAGGGTGGGAATGATGGTCTCGGCGGCTCGGTGAACGAAGCTTTCCGTGCGGATGCGGTATTCCACCAGGTCGGCAATGGTACAGATGCCGATACCGTGCGCTTCGCTGAATTTTTCCAGGGCCGGCATACGGGCCATGGTGCCGTCATCATCCATGATCTCACAAATGACGCCCGACGGGTTGAGGCCGGCCAAGCGGGCCAGGTCCACGCTGCCTTCGGTTTGTCCCACCCGCACCATAACGCCGCCGTCACGGGCCCGCAGGGGGAAAATGTGACCGGGACGGGTCAGATCCCCGGGTTTGGCATCTTCGGCCACGGCAGCGGCGATGGTGGTTGCCCGGTCGGCGGCGGAGATGCCGGTGGTCACCCCGCATTTGGCCTCGATCGATACGGTGAAGCCGGTTTCAAATGGGCTGGTGTTGTTCTGCACCATCATGGGCAGGTTGAGCTGGGCGCACTTTTCGGCGGTCAGCGACAGACAGATCAGACCCCTTCCGAATTTGGCCATGAAATTGATGGCCTCGGGGGTGACTTTTTCCGCCGCCATGGTTAAATCGCCTTCATTTTCCCGATCTTCGTCGTCGACGAGAATAACCATTTTGCCATTGCGAATATCGTTGATGGCCTGGTCGATGCTAATGGTTGGCATGGTGGATCGTTTCTCCTGCGCTGCGTTTATTGTGGCGATCGCGTATAAGGCCTGCCATCCCAGATGCGTTTGATCCCCGGCAGGCCGTTATTGGAAAAGGCGTACGGGGCTTTTGCGGTACATCCGCCCATATGGCGTCTGATTCCGTGTCAAGCCTGAGGTCTTTATCAAATAAATCCGGATTTGGCCAGAAAAGCCCGGTCGATGCCGCCGCCGGTGTTGTCAGATTCATGATCCGCAGCCTTCTGCCTGAGGAGAAAGCGCTCCACGTACTTGCCGATCATGTCAGTCTCGATGTTGACCGGGTCCCCCACTTTTTTCAAGCCGACCGTGGTCTGATCGGCCGTAAGGGGAATTATGCTAACCTCAAAAGAGGTGCTGTCGCATCGGTTAATGGTCAAGCTGGTGCCGTCCACGGCCACGGAACCCTTCTCAATCATGTAGCGGGACAGCGATTCCGGGACACTGTAGGTAATTACGATGGCATTGGACAGGATCCGTCTTTGCATTAGGATGCCCATGCCATCCACATGGCCGGAAACCAGGTGTCCGTCCAGCCGATCGGACAACCGCAGGGCCCGCTCCAGATTGACCCGTTCGGCAATTAAGGCTTTTCCCAGGACGCTTCGGTTCAGGGTTTCGGGTGAGACATCCACGCTAAACCGCCGACCGTCCAACTGCACGGCGGTCAGGCAGGCACCGTTCACGGAAATACTGTCTCCGATGCGGGTTCCCGTGAGATCGAAATCCGATGTGATTGAGATCCGACTTCCCTGGCCGGTTGGTTGGATGGCGGAGATGGTGCCCAGCCCTTCGATGATTCCTGTGAACATGATCGTTAAAGTAATGTGTAAACGCCTGTTGTCAATGGATCAGCGGGGCTTCAAGTAGCCCTGAAACAAGACATCCGCTTCGAATCGGGATACCGATAGATCGTGGACGGCCAGACTCTCCTGCATCCGTTCTGGCCCCGCTCCCCGACAGATGGGAACCCCATCGTCCCCTCCCAATATTTTTGGTGCGTAAAAGAAGCAAATTTTATCCACGATGCCCGCTGCCATCGCTGCACCGCTGACGGCGGCCCCGCCTTCGATCAGGAGGCTGCCGATGCCCATCCGGCCCAGCTGCTCGATCAGGGCTGGCAAATCAATGCGGTCCCCATACCGTTTTGTGGGGATCACGCGTGCACCGGCAGCCTCTAAGGTTGATCGGCGATCCATCGGGGCCGCTTCGCCGCAGGCCACCCAGGTGGGTGCCTGCGATGCAAGGTGCAAGACTTTCGCATTCAGGGGCATAGAGAGGTGGGTATCAAGGATAATGCGTGTCGGATCCACACCGGTTGCATCATCCAGGCGCGTGGTGAGGCTGGGGTCGTCCTGCCTGACGGTTTCCACGCCCACCATAATTCCGTCGACGGCGTGTCGCAAGCGATGAACATAACGGCGGGATGCCGGACCGGTCACCCAGCGGGAATCACCGGTTCGCGTGGCAATGCGTCCGTCCAATGTGGCTGCACACTTGAGAATCACAAAGGGTCTGCCGGTGGTAACCCAGGTGACAAAGGCCTCATTGAGGTTTTTTGCCTGTGCTTGGCAGACGCCGACGGTTACCTCAAGACCCTGATCGTGAAGGTACTGGTTCCCGCCTCCGGCCACGTCGGGGTTGGGGTCGGTCATGGCCACCACCACCCGCCGTATGCCAGCAGCGACGATTTTGTGGGTGCAGGGCGGTGTGCGGCCGAAGTGGTTGCACGGCTCTAAGGTGACATACAGCGTCGCGCCCTGTGCCTGGCTGCCGGCATCATCGATGGCATGGACCTCGGCATGGGGACCGCCTGCCCGCCGATGATAGCCCCGGCCAATAACCTGGCCCTGCTTAACCACCACCGCGCCGACCATGGGATTGGGTGACGTCCACCCCCGTCCTTTTTCAGCCAGGTCCAGCGCTTGCTGCATGTAGTCGTGATCATTCATAAATTGCCGTTAAGGGATGCGAACGGTGGTTCGTTTATCGTGAATGGGTGCGGGGGATTGGAGGCTTCAATGGGCCACGGACCGCGGTGATTGGTGTTCCAGATGGTTGCCTGCCCGTCATTGGCCGATTCAATACGCACCCTTGCGCATTACT
>JASFFF010000238.1:0-6256 GCA_050124445.1 Desulfosarcina sp. | reverse complement strand
TAGGCTTCAGACCGGGGGGTGTATTGGCGTTTTTGCCACGATGCCAGTCCATCCAGTCCGGGAAACAGGGTCCGTTCGGTGATGTTGGCGATTCAAGGGGGGACGGCCCGGTGGTTGCAGGCGGCCAATCGCTCATCCAGCCGCAGCGGCGGCATCGCCGACACCATCCGGCCTGCCGGTGCTCATTTCACCCACGGCTTGGGATATCACCGCTGAGGCATCCCATTTCAGTGGACGGGTCTGTCCACTGGTTTACCATCCGATCGAATATGCCGTAAAGTGAAAATACCAATGCCTTATCCATCAATATCTGGTCTACCTGCCGTTCGATCCGGTAAATCCGACGTCTATCCCAACCCACATGGGTCCACAATCTGACATAATCCGCCCAGCCGGGCGGTATCGTGCGGCTGTACGTATCCCGGACATACGCCAGGTAGGCGGCCACCGCCTCTCCGGATTCACCGTTGGGCGTGCGGCTGTGCGTCAGCTTGGAAATGTGGTCACCGATATCCATTTTACGCGCATCGCTGATGTCCTGTACCACCTTGGCTGCCGAAATGCGATACCACCAGGCCTCGGGGTCCATTTTCGACGGACCTTCAAGCAGGCCGGCATATAAAGTGGCTTGAATGCGATCACAGGCACAGTGGATGTGCCAGCCGAGGGTAAAATCGTCCGATGGAAATTCAGGATCGAGACAACTGCGGTCGTGGGTGAGCCGACGGTCGATGCCCGTCACCCAACGGCTGTCCGGGTAGAGGGTGCCGGAAAGATAGACAGCCATATCTGAAACGGCAAGCCGGTCGACAATGGTGGCGGCAAAGCGGATGTGAGTGGCTGGCAGGGCCATGAATGGTTGTCCTGATCAGGAACGGAACTTGATGATCTTAACGGCCTCGTCTACCCATTCTGATATGAGCCGGCATTGATCACGGTGGGCCTTGTCCTTTTTTAGGCGCTGGAATACTTCCTCCCGCATTTTGACGGCTTCCAATGACGGGATGCACTCCATACCGCCGATGTTGGCCAGGCCGCGAATGGCGATGCGCAGATTTTGCAGCAGGTGCGACATGAATCTATCGCTCTCCTTCAAGAAGTACAGATCGGATTCCGGGCTGCCGTATTCATTGACGGCACTGCGCAGCACCGATGACCCTACCGTGGTTTTTGTCATGGATAAAAAGATGAAGACCTCCCGCTCCAGGCTTAGCAGATCCTTGGCGGACAGGCGCTGCTTACGGGTGAGACCGAACTCGAGGGCCTCACACAGGGCCTGGTGGATGGTTCGAACCTTGTCGAAATAGAATTCCTGGTCTCGGTCCATGCGCCACGCAGCGTAACGGGCCACTTCCTCATCCAGGCCGCGCTTATTGAAAATAATATCCTCTGGAGTAATCTCGATGTCGGTCAGCGCCTTGTCATATTCGTGAAGAACCAGATTGGCCAGCATTAAGGCTTTGGCGTCTGAGAACTGTATCGCACTTGGATCTTTGAGAAAATCCTCAAGCAGGATCTTGAATGCCCGTTTGGGCTGATTCATTTGAGTGGTCAGCATCTGCAGTGCATTGAGAAAAACAGTGCGGTCCTCCGCAAGAATGACATCTTTTAGGTGCTGCCACAAAAACTCAAAGATCTTTTTCTCATAACGGGTAAAACGGTTCATACTTTCAGCGAAGGCAGATTTTAGGAAGCGACCCTTCTCATTGAAGCAAGTTTTAAGCTGATCGACCAGCGCGTGAGCCTCATCCAGATCGATATCAAAATCCTGAGATAATATCTCAAAATCCCGGGCCTCGAATCGGATGGTGCCGTGGACCATCGAGGTCATTTTTTTACGCGTTGACGATCGACCTTTGAAGAAAGAGACCATTTTAAAAAGCTGGCGATGCACCGCCCCCATGATGACCCCCCGTCCGGCCGGGCTGTCTTCGTCAGGACGTGACAAATACAGGTCGTCAAAAACGTCATCGCGCACGGTATCCAGGCGCTTTTGCAGGTTGCTCAGAACTTCCTGGCGGGCGTCCTCGCTTTTGGGCTTGTTGTCGATGGCATTCAGCAAATTGGATGAAAGCCCCAGGCGCTCTTCGAGATGGTGAGAATTGATCTTGGGATAGTCGTCACCATATACACTCTTGATCACCTTGGCGACCCTTTCAGGAGAGTCCTCGACACTAGCAATAATTCGGGCTACCTTGGCCTTTTCGTGGGTAAAGTTCTTCTCACTTTCTCCTCGCATCAACCAGTCCATGTTATTAACTTCTACTGGTGGTTGGATTAGTTGGGCGCTGATCTTGGGCAAGCCGAAGATGGCATTGTAAACGCTAGTAAACTGACACCCCTCGTTGGTCTCCTCTTTCTTTTTTATCCATGCATCCACTTTACTGATAAGGTTGTGCATGGTCTTGGCGCTTAGCCGATTCACGCCGGCCACCAAGGTCAAATTATTGCTTATAATGCCTTTTTCGTCAATCACAATGGGTACGACATTCTCTTTTCCCGGGCCAAGAACAATATCACGCTGGTTTTCGTGGACACGGTACAGCCGGCACAGAATATGAAGGCTTCGACGCAGTCGCTTAAATGCCTCAGGTTCGTTTTTGGGCAGATTTAAATAAAGATTGTTGATACCGCACTCGGAAAAAATACCGAAGGCATCCAGCAGTTGGGCCATTAAATGGGACAACAGGTGCCCATGGCGCTTGATCATCGTGGTCACCAGGTCAAGATCCACCAGCATGCTTCCGAAAAGGATCTCATAATCGAGATTTCCGGGAATATCACCCTCACTGGAAAGGCCGCGGTAACGAACCAATATGCGTCCCACATCCTGCGGCAGTTGGGAAAGCTTGGCCAGCGTTTCGGTCAATTGATCGAAGGCTTGCTGCTCTTCTGTCTGCCGGGCATCCAAATCCATTCGCTGGAAATAACCGGCAACGTGGTGAACGATCTCGCAGAGCAGGATACGCCAGACATCCTGTTGCTTCTGTTCTTCGGCGAGGCTCTCGGCCATCAGTTCTGCGGCTGAGCGACCCTTTAGCTGCTCTTCGATACCATCGATTTTGGCAAACAAACTCTGTGCGGCATCATCCAGAATAATATCTTTGTCATCCATGTCCATGACCTTTTTCAGGGAAACGGCCAGTCGACGGCCTGAGTTGCGACCACGCCTGCAGGGTTGGGAACGTACCGCCCCGGTAGGCTCGGCCAAAACCGGACAATCTCATAATTTCAGAAAAGTAATTGTTAAATATCATAATTTTACTCAAACGTGAAACGAAAACCCGAAGCCGGGCGCCCCCGTAGTCACCGACTACCCGCATAGCGGGTGGCTTGAACCGCAACAGCGAGCGCATTCCCCGCCGCTTGTCGAAGCCAGGCAAAGATCCCGCTTATCGAGACGGCGGGGTTAGCGAGCGAATACAAAATAGGCAGAATTCCTTACGGTCGAAGATTCCTCGCAGCTTGCTGCGAGGTTCTTCAATTTCCGGCCACCATCCGAAAAAGCAATAGTATGTCAGTGCTTCAATGGTTGATAAACCGGTAAAGGTGCAAAGCAGATGGCTGCGGTTTGACCAAAGGCAACGCTCCCGTTTTGCAAACAACCAATCATCGATAGATATTTGGGACCGATGACTGGTCTATACATTGGATGTAGTTGTCATTATTATGGCACTCAACTTGAAAAGCTGGCATTGCTTTGATAGTTTGGCATCCAGACCGATATTCAACATTTGCAGCATGCTTGAATCGGTTTGCGCCGCAATGCCATTGGGATCACAGCGCGTGTCGACCGGATACGGCCGATGCCTGACTCGATCCCGGGACTGTGCTTGCGGCAAGTGATACTATTAAAGGAGCTCCATTCATCTATGTCAACAATCAAGTCCAAGGCACTGGATGCCAACTTGGCCAGCACCTATGTAGATGTGACCATTGATATGCGCTATGCGTGCATTCAGGCGGTCATGTCCCGTTACTACGGCTTGATGGAAGGGGTAAACACGTTCCTTCGTGAATTGAGCCACCCCTACCGCAATTGGCAGTTTATCGTCGGCGAAGCTCGCGGTTATGCGCTGGACTACTTTCATCTGTTCCAATCTCATCCCCAAGGTGTGGACGCCGCCGAAGCCATGATAGGCATCTTTTGTGAAGTCATCGAAGCGGATGTGGACGATGATGTCCGCACCGATGCCGTGGATAACCTGCTTTTGTATATTCAGCGGATCATCGCTGAATCCTGCGACCGACTGACCGATTTTATACCGGTACTGAACACGGCCTTTAACTGGATTTATGCCTGCCCCAATGATCGATTTTTCCTATTTGTAAAGAGTTTCTACCCACTCAAACGCATCATGCGGCTGCTGGGAGACCGGGGAGACCAAACGATTGACGACTACGCGGTACCCAATCACGTGCTGATCCGTACCTTTTCCGTTACCTATGATTTCTGGTGCGACATTAAGGATCCCTACGACAGCTTTCTGACCGCAGCTGGCAAGATCCAAGATCCGGAAGGCATTCGCGCCTGTTTTTCCGATATTTCTCACGATCTGTTGCACAGCCTTCAGGCGCGTTTAAAAAAGATCGCAAGCCTGCCTGAAAATGATGCGCGAGCGGTGTTCGCCGAACTGCTCAACCTGACTGACTACAGTGATATCGTCGAACGTTACCGTAAAATGCCCCAGACGCTCTTAGAAGCTGGCACGAAAAGCGGTCAGGGCAATCAGTGGAAGGTGATATTCCTCTTTCATATCATGAGTATTTCCGATTTAAATCTGATTCATGAGGAAGTCCTTCGCGATATCAACAGAACCGTGGGCTGGCTGATCGAAAACGAGAGTTACCGTAATATCGGTGATCTGATTGAAAAGACCTTCTTCATACTCAAAACCAGGACAGAGCGGTATCCGGCCACGACGCTGACCTGTGTCCTCAACATGGGCCAGGCGGTATATCAAACCGACGAGATCGACCTGGTGAACTTTTTCATTGACCGGGTGGTGGATCTTGGATTTCAGACACCCATGCTTGGCGGTGTAGGAAATGATTGGCAGATCCAGGTCAATTCGGCCCACCTGCAAAATATCCGTACCTGGCTGGAACTGATAGAATGCAAGCCCAGATGGTCTTCGCGACTGCTCTCCAGCCTGATCATCAAGCTCTCGTTGTCCGGGATATTTGTCAAGGACACGGATCTGTTTCCCAGAGACATTACCCGTTTTCTCAACAGTGATATCGCACCGGCATTTAATCTGGTCAAACAATTGACCCGACTTTTTCCGGTATATTTCAACGATATCGGCGCAGAGGGGGTCTTGAGAGATATCTCAACACGCCTGGATGAAATCACCCACCGACGAGATGTTCTTATTCATTTTCTGCGTAAGCAGAGTCATGTAGAGAGTTCAAACCGCATCATCCACTTCATGGAAGCGGTTTTGCATTTTTGGCGGACAAGGGACAAAACACCGCTTCAACCCTTTGTTCCCCCCAATATCTTTAACCAAATCGACACCCGTGGTGAATACATTGACGGCGTCTTCGACTTGTTGGCCTACCTGAGCGACAAGGGCCTGGCCATTCCCGCAGAACTGCTGGTGGTGGATGACACTCGCATCCGTGCCATGCTGGCCGAGGCAGCCGACGCCAACGCCATTGATCGGGAACGCGTTGCGCTGATTGCCGCTTTTTACAAGCTGCTCCACCATAAGTATGAACTGGACTATAAAACCCTTCGGCTTCATCTGGAGCAGTTGGACAAGGAGTCCTTTCCGGATCTGGAGATGCTGCAAACCGCCCTTGGCGAACCGGACCTCAAACAGCGACTGTTTTTACTGATGGACTATCTGGAGCGACTTAAAGCGGTCATACTCTCCGAAGACACCTATGAAATCCAGGCGGACATATACAAAAAGCGCCACATTACCATCGATATTCCCTCCATGTACGGCAGTTATCACGAACGCAAATTCGATGCCCTTGGACTGACTTTCAGGATCGAATCCCTTGTGAATGTGCTATTCGAAGAATTGGTCGATCAAATCAGCCTGGGATTGATCACCCGGGCCACCTTTCACGACATCTATGAGCGCCTGACTTTATTTGACAAGGCCCTGCGGCTGGATGGCATCTATTCGGTGGAACTTGAGCGCCAATTGGACCTTCTGGCCCATGCCCTGGAGGTAAGAGGCTTCACACTTACCCAATATCTGGATATTTTCAAAGGCTTCGCCGTAGCCGTAAAAAACAT
>JASFFF010000237.1:0-6288 GCA_050124445.1 Desulfosarcina sp. | reverse complement strand
TTGGCCTTCAAAGCGCTCGTTGAGTTTCCGGAGGCTCTGGTAATAGCTGCTCGACTTTCTGACGTGGACCTCTTTTCCGGAAAGGTCGTCGAGGCTGGTGATTTCCGGTGAAGCGGGGCCGGACACGACGAGTTCCTTGACACCGGTCCCAAAGGGATCCGAAAAATCGACCTGCTTGCTTCGCTCGGGGGTAATGGTCAAGTTGGCCGCCGCAATGTCTCCCCGCCCCTCCAGCAGGGCGGGCAATAGCTGGTCTCTGGCCACGGGGATGAAAATCACGTTGACCTTTACGGTCTTTTTGTTCAACTTTGCATTGATGAATTTTTGGAACAGCATCAGCCCTTCGTAGGTCAAGCCCCGCTGCTCGCCTTGGTCGATAAAATAGAAGGTCTTGCTGTAGACGACCAGTGCTCGAATCCGGTTCCGTTCAGCCATGGCCTTGAAATCGCCCTTCCAGACTTCGCCGGGGAAGGCAGGTCGCTGGCCGGGAGCCACATCTACGGCGCTTGCATCAACCGACAGCGCCAATAGGAGGATGGTCATCAACCACCCCAGTCGTGAGCCGAAGCTGAGCCGAAGTTGTTTTATGTTTTTAATAGTGCACCTCGCTTTTCCTGATCTGTCATTACGATTGACGGTAGTGGGGTTGGCCAGCCGCCTGATCAGGGAGCCAGGCCAATGGTTGAACGGCAGTTCGAAAAGGGCAACAGGGTGCCCTTGACCGGTCCAATCCTTGGACCGGTCAAGTGTCGCGGCATACCATAGAGGCTGCCCACCATTTCCGTCGCTTACTTGTTGGGCGTATAGCTGAACTTCTGGCCACCAATCGCGGCCTCGTACATCAGCCCGCCTTTGGCTTGCACGAACACGACCATCCCCTTGTGATAGCCTGTTTCAGCCTGGGCGCCCGTGGCGGGACCGGCACTGGCGCCGGCCGTAGCCCCTTCGGTCCCGGCCTTGGCCTGCACGCCGGCGGTGATGGCGACGGCCGATACACCGGCATCGAACTCGAAGTTGCCGCTGGTGAACTCCTCGAAGGCCCGCTTGTCCTCGAAAAAGATCATCTGGCTGAAGGCCTGTCCGCCCCATTGGAGCCCAACGGTCGCTTTGAACAGCTTGGCGGTTCCGGTGGGTACGCCCTGGGCATACACCTGGCCGGTGCCGTAGGCACCGCCGATGCCGACACCACCCTTGCCGATGGTGGGGAATACCGCATAGCCGTAACACTTTTCGAAAAACGGCTTGACCGTGTCGGCTTTTTTAAACACGTCAATGGTCGCGGCATACTTGTCCGCATGGGCGGTGTTGTAGCCAGCCATGCTCATAACCAACAGAACAGAAATAAGCAACGATCGATACGCTTTCATCAATTACCTCCTCGGGTGTTATGGTGATTAACTCACACTGAAAAACGATACCATCATGTCCTTGTTGATGGGCCGGGACCGTTATCACCGGCGCGCACGATCCGGCCGATCAGCTAAATACAGGGCGCCAGCTGAAAATGCCGAATGAGTCTGTTTCCGCTTTCCCCAAACGGAAGAGGCAAGAAAAATTACCAAGAGAGCTGAAACAACCAACTGTGGCATATCTCTGATTGAAAGACGGCTCATCAAAATGCCTCCAGAATACCCACATAGATTCCTTTGTTGTCGCCATTGCCGACCGCAGCATCGATGCGAAAATTGATTTTCTGGTCGGTGTTAATCATGAAGCGAACCCAGCACCGACGCTGTAGAAAAGATCTTCGGTGATCAGCGCCCCCAGATCGTCGTCTCAGAGATTGGCCAACCCGCCGAAAGCCACGGCACCCCACCGTTCGGTCAATTGCCAGCGGTGCTCCACTAACCTGAAGCTGTCGTGTCCCATGTACCCGTCGAAATGCGCATCCCCTTCTCGCATTTCGTGGTAATAGATCATGGACAGGCTCTTGTCTTTGTTCGAGGCGATACCCATTACCTTTGCATAGCTGCCGGAACCGGCCGCCGTCTTGACGATGTAGATCTCGTGGAAGCCGTTCTTAAAACGTTCTTAATTTTCAGCATTTGCTCTGCAAATCAAATTACTTCACCGGCTCAATTACCGGAAACGACCAGGAGCCGTCCAGGATTTCCTGGCGCGGCTGGTACATGCGGATCGCATAATTCCAGCCCTCGGTGATCGGCAAGTAGTTCTCGCTTTTAGGATCGCCGCCGAAACGGATCGTATACGAGTCGTCCGCGTTGGGCGTGGCGGAGGAGTTGTTGAAGCTGTTGCGGCCCAGATCGTTCTTCTCGAGATAGCCGTCGGCATTGTAGACCGTGATCGACCAGAAGGCATCCACGGGCACATCTTTCACCGTTAGGACATACGGCGTCTTGCCGTCGTTCTTCTCCACGCTGCCCATCTCGTAGTAGGCTGCGGTGCGCGGCAGCCCGCCCCAGCCGGCGGCAGTACCGACGAGATGGTCGATCGGCCGGACGTCCTCTTTGGTTCCGAACGCATAGGTGCTGTCAAAACCAAGCGAGGCAAGGTCGCTGAGGGCCTTGCGTGCCACCGCGAGCTGCTCCAGGTTCCAGTTCGGGGATTCAAACGGGCCGGGGCCGCCACCGCTGATCTCCAGTTTGTCCTGGGCCGCGTGGGCCTTAGCCAGGTCATCGGGAACACCGGCGTCGTAGAAGGTTCGCACGGTCACTAGCGCGAAACGCGTACCCACCTTTTTTTTCGTCAGCTTGTAGGTGCCCGGTTTCGATTCCACAAACATGTAGTGGTCCTGATTGACCACATGCATGGACATGTAGCGGCCGCCGACCTCCGGCAGCGTGATCGTGGCAGGCTTGGACAGATCCAGGACGGTACCGGAGTAGAGCGTGTCCTGGTTCATGCGGATCACCGGCTGGTTGTCCGGCGTGGTGGGCTCGCGCAGGTGCGTGAACGTGCCAAAGCCAGCGCCCACCATATCCATGTTGGCGCGGATCATGTGATCCGACTCAGCCCGCACGAAGTTGGCGACGGTGACCGGCTCCTTGCCTTCCCCGGCGAAGGACGTTACGCCGGACAGGGCCATCGCAATGATGGCGATGATTAAGGTGATGTTTGCTTGCATGTGTTCTCCTTTGACGTGTGCGACCGGACATGGGGCGTCCTGGCGATTACTTGAGCTTCCTCGCCTTGGGCGGTTCCCAGGCCTTGTACTTTTCGAGGTCAGGGGAGTAGATGCGCATGATGACATTGAGGTTGACATCCTTACGTTCTATGGATAGCCAGTTTTCTTCCGGAATCCCCTCGGGCTGTTCGGCGGCGATGACGATGCGGATGCCGCCCTCCTTATCGAGCTTGAACCCGGCGTTCTCGCCGACGCTGTATTTCTTGCGGTCGTTGGGAATGAAAAAGCCGCTTTCGGTGTCATACAGCGTCACCGACCAGAAAGCCTTGGCGGGCGGCATGGCATCGGGTGCCATCACGATCTCATAGTCATGCATCGCGTTCATCGGTTTGCCGTCCTCGGTGTTTACCGGCGGGTAGAGGGCCTCCTGGGCAGGCTGCCCGATCGGTCCGATCACCGATTGGATAGCCAGGAGATCGAGGCTCATTTTGCCCTTCGGCTGAAAGGTCTTGGTCAGGTTCGCGGCGAGGAATTCCTCGTCGTCCATCTTTGCCAGGCTCTCGGCAGCGAAACGCTCGGCGGCCTCGCGCAATGCCGTGCCGTCAATGTCCGCCACTGTGTCCGGGTCGAAGGCCTTGCCGGGCTCAAGGCCGAGCGGCTTCAGGATCTTAAGCAGCGCGCTGTCGAGCTCGTTGTCGGAGTCGAAGGTTGTGTGGTTGACCACGAACTGCATCACCTCGAGGAACCGGTCTTCGAAGACCTCGAAATCCGAGCCAAAGTCCGGGAAACGGGCCATGTCTTCCTTGAGGTCCAGGTTTCTTCCGATGCCTGGAGGGCTGCCCCACGGCACGAAATCCGCGTCATCGTTCTGCCTGCCGAGAAACTCGGACAACGGCTCGAGATCCACGCTGCGCATGGCAGTGCGGTTGGCCTCGAGGCGCTCGGGTTCGGCCGCGTGGGGCATGACGCGGAGCACGGCACTGACGAAGTCGCCCGTCACCTCAAAGATCTTGTCGACACCTTCCACCGGCGCGCCCTCGTAGCCCGGGGTGCGCTTGCTGTAGAACAGGATGGTCGACGGTTTCTCAAAGTCACCATCGCCTGTCGACATGGGGATGTTCACGAAGTGGTCGTAGGCTGTGACCATGAGGGAGACGTATTTCGAATCGAAGGCCGGCATCTCCATCACGATCGGCTCCTCGGTCACATCGACCATGGCTATCACGTAGAGCGTGTCGTTGTTGGGCCGGGCGATGGCCAGGAGGGTGTGGTCGGCCAGGGCGGTGTTGGCAAAGACACGGTTGTAGCCTTGCGTGCACATCGGATTGTCGGTATCGAGGGCGAACTTGTTGTTGACGTTAAACATGGCGACATACTGGTAAGAGCGCAGCACCAGTCCCTCCATCTGCGCTTCCGATAAATCCACGCGCTGTGCTGACTTTGCTGGAGCCAAGCCGGTAGCCAGAAGTCCCGCGACCAGTACCAGGATAATGGTAAGTTTTCTCATGGTAATCTCAATTTTTTGAATATTTTTCAGAACGTTACACTTTCTCTGCCTTGGGTGCTTCCCATGTTTTCATTTCCTCTAAATCAGGGGCATAAACCCTCAGGACCATGTTCATATCGAGATCTTTCCGTTCAATCGGCAGCCAGTTCTCATCAGGAACGTCTGCCGGCTTTTCAGCGGCAATGTATATTTCAATACACCCGTCCTCGTTCAGCTTCATGCCGGCATTTTCCCCAACACTGTATTTCTTGTGTTCATTAGGGATGAAAAATCCGTTTTCTGCATCGTAAAGCGTGAACGACCAGAAGGCCTTGGCGGGAGGCAGTTCATCTTTGGTCATGCGAATGACATAGTCGTTCTGGGCATTCAGCATGCTGCCGTCTTCCGGGATTACCGGGGGATACAAGGCTTCTTTGGCCGGTACCCCGATCGGACCCACCACATAAGGCAGCAATAATGATTCCAGGCCTTCGGTACCTTTGGGTTGAAAAAGGGTAGGCAATAATCCTCCCATTACTTCAGGGTCGTTAAATCTTGCGAGTTCTTCATCTCTGACTTTCAGTGAAATCTCCCTGACCTTACCGCCATCAATTTTTGCCGCTTTTTCTGGATCGTATTCGTTTCCGGGGACTATCCCCAGGGGGGCATACAGGGCCAGCACCTCACGGTCCAGTTTGAAATCCGGGCCAAAGGTGGTGTGATTGAAAATAAACTGCATGACTTCCAGAAGGTTGTATTCGAAAATGTCGGCATCTGTCTCTCCGAATGAAGGAAATTTCTAATCATCGATTTTCGTAGCCGGTTTACCCAGGTACGCCGATAAGGTCATCCCTTTGATCGCATTGATCTGCTCGACGACCCGCTCGTAGCGCTCAGGATCATTGGCGTGGGGCATCACCCGCAGACAGGCGTGGACAAAGTCACCGGTCATTTCAAATGTTTCATCGATTCCTTCGATCTTTTCCCCGGAATACCCTTCCGTCCTTTTCGAGTAGAAGAGAATGGTATACGGTTTCTCAAAATCCCCATTCACGGTTGACAGGGGGATATCCACGTAATGGTCGTAACCGCTGGTCAGCAGCGAAACATATTTCGATTCCATGGCCGGAAATTTCAAGACGATGGCGTCCTTCCTCAAATCCATCATGGCCGCCTGATAGATAGTATCATTATTCGGGCGGGCAATAAATTCTGCCGTGTGGTCCAGCAGATCGGTATTTTTCAAGCCCTTGTTGTAGCCCTTTGTGCTCATTCCTTCTTCATCAGAGGCTACTTTTTGATTGACATTGTACATGGCGACGTACTGGTAGGAGCGCTTGACGATGTCCTCGATTTGCTTATCGCTGAGTTTGACACTCTTTTGTGCCTGGGCCACGGATACCATGCCCATGCACAAAAAAAGCGTGAACGCGATTGACAGTATTCTGTTTAATTTCATGATATGCGGCGTTTTAGTTGACGCAGCCAATGCCTTGCCCACTTCCGACCCCAAGGAGTCAATCGCACCTCCGACGACCGCACGTCCGGAAATAGAGCGATCACGGAGGAGACGAGCGCCAACCCACGACTGAGTGGTCAGGTCGACCCAATGTCGGATGACTAGGGCTTGTAGTTGGTCATACCTGGCCCGGTCTTGTCATAAACATTGAAGATCTCGTCCGACATGATGGTGGCGATTCCGCCTTCCGGCTTCTCG
>JASFFF010000236.1:0-6302 GCA_050124445.1 Desulfosarcina sp. | reverse complement strand
TGGCCCTGTTCAAAGAGCCGACCGCTCAGCAAACCATTTCCGGGCTATCCGCAAAACTGACAGTGGTTCGTGATCGGGAGGAGACGCTGCTGTCCAATTTGATGGGCAGTCTCGAAACACGGGCGGTGGACATCATTGCCCAGCGTATCGAAGCGCTCAAAGACATGATCTGGTGCCTGGATGCGGAGTTGGCCGGCAACATCAAGCGGATCCGAGACCTGCTTTCTGAAGCCCCCGATACGGGCCCGGATGGCCGTATCACCCTTTTCCGGCAAATCAACGCGGTACTCAACAGCATCGACCGCCTGGAAGTACGCGGCCGGGATTCGGCGGGGATTTCCATCTTGTTCATCATGCCGGACGAGGCGTACCAAAACCTGGCAGATGAGCTGGATCGCAGCGATTTGGGGACCGAATTCAGGCAGCGCATGAATGGGGACGTCCTTGGGAATGCCAGCATCAGTCTGAACCAGTCGACCGACGACGAGGGCAAGGCGACCGTGGCCCTGACGGTGGTCTACAAAATCGCGGCCGAAATCGGCAGCCTGGGAGACAACATCCGTTTCCTTCGCCAACAGCTTCAGCAGGACCGCATCCTGCAGCGAATCGCCGTTGCACCTCACCTCTTTCATACGGTATCGTCCCACACGCGCTGGGCCTCGGTGGGCGCCATTACCGAACCCAATTGCCACCCGGTGGACAATACCATGGCCGGCGCCACATTGAAGAACCGCCCCATCATCCACGCCTGCCTCAACGGCGATATCGATAACTACATGGACCTCAAGGCGGTCATGGAGGCGGCGGGCCGCAGCATCCCCGAGTCGATTACCACCGACACCAAGATCATCCCGCTGCAAGTCGAGCACTACCTGGGCACCGGTGCGGATGTGACCGAAGCCTTTCGTCTGGCAGTAAGCGATTTTCAAGGATCCCACGCCATCTCCATGCACACCGACCTGGCCCCGGGAAAATTTTTCCTGGCCCAGAAAGGCAGCGGTCAGGCTGTTTTCGTGGGGCTTGCCGACGACCACTACATGCCGGCATCCGAGGTATATGGGTTCATCGAAGAAACCCCCTATTTTCTCAAAATGAACGGTGAACAGGTGGTCGACGGGAAAAACGGTCCGACCCAGGGTCAGATCTTCGTACTCGACCAGGGCTCCCCGGGGGGGCTGGCCGGCATCCGTGCCATGTATTATGACGGCACGTCCATTGAATTGACCGATGCGGATATCAAGCATACGGAAATCACCTCCCGTGACATCGATCGCCAAGAGTTCCCCCACTATTTTTTGAAAGAGATTTCCGAGGCGCCGCTGACAGTGGCGCGCACCTTGCTCAACCGCTGGAAGGTGGCCGACGATGCTGACGGGCAGCATTATGCCATTCATCTCGATCAAGCCACCTTTCCCCGCTCAATAGAAACAGCTTTTGCGGAAAACCGCATCCGGCGCGTCTTTTTTATCGGACAGGGCACCGCAGGCGTGGCCGCCCAAGCCTGCGCCGATATCCTCAAGTCCTATCTGGCCGACCCCACCATTCAGCTGCGTGCCCTCAAGGCTTCGGAACTCAGTGGTTTCGAGTTGAGTGAAGGCGACAGCGAGACCAGCATGGCTGACACCTTGGTGGTGGCCATCAGTCAGTCGGGGACCACCACCGATACCAACCGGACGGTAGATATGGTCAGGGCCCGCGGTGCATACACAATGGCCATCGTCAACCGGCGGGACTCGGACATCACCTTTAAGGTAGACGGGGTTTTATACACCTCCAGTGGCAGAGATATAGAAATGAGCGTGGCCTCTACCAAGGCCTTCTACTCCCAGATCGTTGCCGGAGCACTGCTGGGCCTCAAAGTGGCCAGCGTCATAGGCCATCGTTCCGCCGAATTTATCTCGGACCAAGTTGCCGAGTTGCAGCGCATCCCCGATCACATGCGCCGTGTTCTGGACATGGGCGAATCCATTCAGGCATCGGCCAGGCGCCTGGCAGCCACCAAGACCTATTGGGCCGCCGTGGGCAGCGGCCCCAACAAGGCGTCTGCAGACGAAATCCGCATCAAACTCAGCGAGCTGTGTTACAAGACCATCTCTTCGGACTATGTTGAGGATAAAAAGCACATTGACCTCTCCTCTGAACCGCTGATCATCGTCTGTGCCGCCGGATCCAAAGGAACGGTGATTGGCGACATCATCAAGGACACAGCCATCTTCAAAGCGCATAAGGCGGCCCCGGTTGTCATCGCCGATGAGGGGGAGGATCGGTTTTCACCCTATGCCGAAGACGTGTTCCACGTCCCCCAGGTAAGCCCTCAATTTGCCCCCATTCTCAACACGCTGGTGGGACATATCTGGGGCTACCACGCCGCTTTGGCCATTCATGACGGTTCACGCTTCCTACATGATGTGAGAACATCCATCCATGCAACGATTGATGAATTGACCGAACAGGGACTGGATGTCTACGAAGTGGTATTGGAAAAATCGTTTCGCGAGAAAATCGCCGGCTATTTCCGGGAATTTCGCAACCGGCGCAAGGCCCATCCGTTTCCAGCGGCCATCACCCATGCCTCGGACCTGTCACTGCTCTTTAAGTACCTTTCCGGCAGACTGCCCCTTGTGGATTTCGAAATGGATTTCGGCCTCAAGGGAACGGCCAAGAATGTTATCGACACCCTCTTTCGCGTATTGGGAGAATCGATCAACCTCATGTCCCGTCCGGTAGACGCCATAAAGCATCAGGCCAAAACGGTCACCGTTGGCACCAGCCGCATCAGTGAGCGGGTGGAGGGCGTCCTCTTCGACAGCTTGGCCGAACATGACCTCGAAATCGCTCAGGTTGTCAACCGCAACGTCATTGTCCTGAAAAACATCCAGGAGGTGATTGACCACATCAAAGGCAGCATCTTATATCGTATCGATGGGTTGGGCCTGTTGGGCGATCCTACGAATCAGACCACCATTGGCATCTTGAAGAAGACAGGCATTCTAAACCAGTTGACCTCCCGGGTGGAGGCCGATCCGGTATTGAAAGGAACCAAGCGCATTATTGTCAGGCAGGGCAACGTGTACATCGGCAAAGGCAGAAAAGACGGGCGCAGCATTGTGGTCATCCCAGCCACCTCCGAAGACCCGACCGACGGCAGCCGCATCCGCTACCTGTTGCTGCTGAACATTGGATTCAAGGCGTCCATACCGCTGGAAAAGAAAATTAAGGCCTTGGGTGGGAAATACGAACATATCAAGAATATTGTCCAGGAAAACAGTGTCCCTTGGGCCGATGACTACCTGGACGAGGTTGCCGTAGACGATCTCTTCGGCCATTCTGCAGAGAAGTTGGCCGATGCGATGGTGGCGCGGCATGCCTGAAAACGGATGTCCGAAATCAGCGAACAGATGTCGGAAAACGAAATCACAAAGGCAATATTGAACGGTTAAAAATGCTTTATGACTGCAGAGAAAAGGCTGGGAAAATCCCAGCCTTTTGCTGCTTTCACAATCTATACCAATCAAGGTTGCTGCTTTCTAATGCGTGCTATTGAAGGCATTTCGTTGAAGATCATGAAAGCTGCTTTTGGTCTTCTGCATGCCGGCCTCAGTCCTCCGTCCTCCGTGTTTACATCTTCTCAAGCAAATCGCACAATAGGCGCACACCAAAACCCGTGCCACCGGCACCGCAATAGTCCGATGCCTTTTTGGACCAGGCCGGCCCGGCGATGTCGATGTGCGCCCAGCGGGTGTCTCCGACGAATTCTGATAAAAACAGGGCCGCCGTGATGGCACCACCCCAGCGGCCGCTGCTGACGTTGTTCAGGTCGGCAAACTCGTTTTTTAGCAGCTCCTTGTAGTCGTCGGGCAAAGGTAGCTGCCAGCAGCGCTCGTGGGTCGCCTTGCCGGAGGCAACAATCTCGTCGGCCAACTGCTGATCTTTGGAAAACACACCGGCGATCTTCTCACCAAGGGCGACGACGCATGCACCCGTCAGGGTGGCCAGATCGATCATGGTATGCGGCTTGTAGGCTTTGATTGCCCAAGCCATGGCATCGATGAGAATCAACCGTCCTTCGGCATCGGTATTGCCGATCTCGACGGTCTTTCCGGCATGGGACCGGATGATGTCTCCCGGTCGGATGGCCGTTCCGGATGGCATATTCTCCACCAGGGGCATGACGCCGACCACTTTGAGGCCCGGTTTCAGCCTCGCCACGGCCAGCATGGTGCCGGCCACGGCGGCAGCGCCGGACATGTCCATTTTCATGGTTTCGATGCTGCCCGACGGCTTAAGGTTGATACCGCCTGAATCGAAGGTCACCCCCTTGCCGACGAGAACAACCGTTTGCTTTGCATTTTTTGGCGCGTATTCCAGGGTGACCAGACGCGGTTTGGCATTGCTGCCTTGTGCCACTGCCAGCATGGCACCAAATTGGTGTTGCTGTAACCAGCGTTCATCTTTGACGCTGGTTTTGAGGCCTGATTTCCTGGCGGCTTTTCGAATCATGCCGGCAAAGGCGGCCGGCCGCTTGTCGTTGGAGGGGATGGTGACCCACTCCCTGGCCATGATGCTGGCAGCGCATACCTGTTGAACCGCCTGGGCAAGACCGGCATAGGCCTTTTTCTGGGCAGCGGTGGCCATGAGAATCACTTTTTTTAGTGGCTTCTTGTCCGCATCTTTCTTGTAGCGATCGAAAACATGATTGCCCAGACAACTTCCCTCGATTAGCGTTTTGAATACAGTAGCCGCATCCATTTTAAGCGCGGCGGCAGACGGTGTGGCGATGGTCATGGCAGACAAGCCGGCTTTGGCGCAAAACTTGACCGCTTTTCCGGAAAAGACACGTAAAGCGTCGCCGATCAAGCTGTCGTGCGGTCCCACACCAACAAACACGACCCGCCGGATATGCAGCCCTTTCGGCTGAAATAAGGTCATCATCTCTCCCGACTTGCCGCTGAATTCATCCTTGGCCTTAGCAAGGGAAATCAGCGAAGTCAGGGTCTTGTCTTTGTGAATATCGCTATCTTCGCACACAGGCACCGCCAGGGTGTCCACCTTGGCGCGCGTCAGGTTTATCGCTTTTACTTCTATCATGCCTGGCCTCTCTCTCAGTCTTCTCTACGAATGGTCAGTGTTTCAATGGTGACCGGTTCCTTTGGCTTGTCCATGGGGCCGGTGGCGACAGAGCCGATTTTCATGACCACGTCCAGGCCTTGGGTGACTTTGCCGAAAACCGAGTGCCGGTCGTCAAGGTGCGGGGTTGCCGCCAAGGTTATAAAAAACTGGCTGCCGTTGGTACCCGGTCCGGCGTTGGCCATGGAGAGTACACCGGGGCCGTCATGTCTCAGGTCAGGATGAAATTCGTCTTCGAATTGGTATCCAGGTCCGCCGGTACCGTTGCCAAAAGGGCAGCCCCCCTGAATGACAAACCCCTTGATGACCCGATGAAAGCCTAGCCCGTCATAGTAGTTTCCACTTCTGGCCGTATCCTGCCGACCCTCGGCCAGGTTGATAAAGTTCCAAACCGTCTCCGGGCACTCCTTGGCGTAGAGTTCTGCCTCGAAGGTTCCCATATTGGTGTGAAATACTGCCGTGGCACGATCGAATGCTTCCTTGTAGCTCTCTTTTTGGTTGGGCATCGATTACTCCTTGTTTATGCAATGAAAAACCACGCCTCAGCCGGGCGTGGGGTGAATTGAAGAACCTCGCGGCAAGCTGCGGGGAATCTTCGACCATAAGGAATTAGGTCTATTCTTTGATTCGCTCGCCACCTCCGCCGCAAGCGGCGGGGAATACACTCTTTGTTGCGGTTCAAACAGATGGTGACAATATAGGCGCCTCCATCGGTGGTGTCAATGTTGGCCCGAAGTCCGATGCCGGCAGTCTGACGTCGGATAACCGTCCGCTGTTCACCGCGATCAGTTCTTAAGCATCCGTCTTCCCCCATTCACCCTTTTCTTGGTCATCATCGAATCGCCGGCCGCTTCGGGCCACCAGCGAATCCAGTTCGTCGTCATAGCGCTCGATCACCGACGCCCAGGCATGGCGGGCCATCATGTCCGCCAGCACCGGTCGATGGTGTATGAATCGTTCCGGTCGGCGCAGCATGGCAGCCAGTTTTTTCACCAGATCATCGTCGTCACGATATATGAAGCTCCGGTGGAACTCTTGGGGAAGGATTTCCGGGTAGGATAGCCGATAAGGCAGCAATGGCAAACATCCGTGCCGCATGGCTTCAACCATGGCGATACCAAAGTTCTCCTGGATGGCCGTGCTCACGGCGACAAATCCCTGCCTGAGCCATGCGT
>JASFFF010000235.1:0-6308 GCA_050124445.1 Desulfosarcina sp. | reverse complement strand
AGGCCGCGGGCCGTCCCGTGTTGCGAGTCGTCGTCAGCGACCCCATTTTAGACCAGCAGCTGGCAGTCGACGCCGACCTGCTGGTCTTGGCCGCCGCTGTGGTTCCCGCTGGAGGGGCCCAGGAACTCTCCCGGCTTTTCAAAGTACCGCTGGGTGCGGACGGTTTCTTCCAGGAAGCCCATGTCAAATTGAGGCCGGTGGAGTTTGCTTCAGACGGCGTTTATCTGTGCGGTATGGCCCACTATCCCAAGCACATCCCCGAAGCCATCAATCAGGCCTACGGCGCCGCCGGCCGGGTATTGACCCTGCTGGCAAACGATATCGTCACGGTCTCCGGCTCCGTGTGTGAGGTGATGGAAAAAAAGTGTATGGGGTGTGGGGCCTGTCTCTCGGTGTGTACCTATGACGCCATCGAATTTCGCCAGACTCGGCAGGGCAAAAAAGCACTGGTGAATCCGGTTATCTGTAAAGGTGATGGCCTTTGCAATGCCGTCTGTCCTACCGGAGCGATCATTCTCAAGCATTTTACCGACGAAGAACTGATCAGCCAGATTGATGCGGCCATTGACGCGCCGGCAACCGCGCAATAGCCAAAAGGCTGCCAGCAGGGGAGGAGATGCCATATTATGAATGCAGGAGTAGCATTCAAGCCCAGCATCATCGGTTTCGTGTGCCATTGGTGAGCCTACGGTGCCGCTGACCTGGCTGGAGTTTCCAGACTACAATATTCCACGGAAATCAGACTTGTTCGCGTCATGTGTTCCGGCAGAGTCGACCTGGAATTCATTTTGCGGGCATTTTCCAACGGCGTGGACGGCGTGTTTATCGGCGGCTGCCGCCTGAATGAATGCAACTATATCACCCATGGCAATTACCATGCCCTCAACCTGGTGCTTCTATCCAAAAAAATACTGCAACACATCGGGCTGAACCCCGATCGGCTGAGCATCGGATTCATGTCTGCCGGGGAAGGCATGCTGTTTGCCAAAGTGGTAGACGAATTTGTTGAAACGGTGAAGACCTTAGGACCCTTAGGAGCGGCCGACGGGGAAGACGGCAATGGACTGGCCGGCAAACTCGCAGAAGTCACCAAGCTGGTCCCCTACATCAAGATCGTGAAACGGGAGAAATTGGCCTCACGGCTAGAAAACCAAGCCGACCGTGATGACTTCTTTACTAGTGAGGAGATCGATCAGCTGTTTACGGAGGTCGTTTCTTACCATATTGAGCCGACCCAATGTCAGGCCTGCATGATCTGTCTGCGCAAATGTCCGGTGGAAGCAATCACCGGGCGCAAGAAGCAGATTCATGTCATCAACCAGGACTTATGCATCAAATGCGGGACGTGCTATGATGCCTGTCCATCTCGATTTGGGGCGGTCAAGCAAATAACCGGTCAGCCGGTTCCGCTGCCGATCCCGGAAGCAGAAAGAACCATAAACGCCAAACACAAAAAGGTCAACGACGCCCCGTGATGCTGTGGACTCCCAGCGCCTGCCAATAGCAGGCCACTACAGATCTTTTTTCAGATTGATGAACTTGCTGCGGTCGAATCCCTGGGTTTTGAAAAAGGATAGCAGATCGGTGGAGTCCCAGCGCACCGACGTATAGACCCGGCTGATTCCCATTTGCTTGTACAGCTTAAAAATTTCCCGAGCCAGGCGGTCACCGAGACCCTGCCCCATGTATTCCGGATCGACGCCCAGTGTCGCGATCCAGGCGCTCTTCTCGATACCGAATCCGAAGGTAAGAATATAGCTGATCATAAACCCGACGACCCGGCCATCCAACTCGGCCACGAAGCAGATGTCATTGTCAGTGTGGGCGTGCTTTTCGATCAGGGCTTTGAATTCCACATCCACGGATTTGCGGACGATGGAGGCATAGATTCCGGCGATATCATCCGCATCTGTTGTTTCAAGCTCTCTAATCCGAATATTTTCCACGAATCGGTCCTCTTGTTGCAGGTAGGTAATTGGATTAATCGATCCGAATGATTTTTACGTGCCGCCCCACCCAGTCCGGCGGCAAATAGACCCGACCACTGTTACCACTTGATTTGACCAGCTTCTCGATCATCTCCTCGCCGTATATCTCGAATTTGACTTTGGTGGGTGTGCGGTCAGGCGGCATCTCAGCCATCTGCTTTTTCTTGTTGTCTGCCACGATAGGTGTCCGTCCCTTTCGAGTGACTGGATTGCGGTTGTTTTAAAGGTGTTTGGTAGGTTTTTCTTAACATCAGCGCCCTAAGGGGGTCAAGCGGGTTTAGCTAAAATGTCGCTGTTATCCAGCTATGCCATCCAGGCCTGACATGTTTCCCTCGCCGGCACCACCGCAGCCAACCAATCAAAGCAAAAAACCGGATCGAGTCTCCTCGATCCGGTTAAAATGGAATACGGCAGCTGTTGGGATTTATTACACCTTGAAGCGCCCCACCATGTCGTTGAGCTGTTGTGCCAGCTCGCTGAGCGATTCAGCACTCATGCTGATTTGAGCACTGCTGTTGGAGATTTCGCCGGCCGCCTGGGTAACCTCGGCGATGTCCTGGGATATTTCCGACGAGACCGATGAACTCTGGGCCACGTTCTCATTGACTTCGTCGATACCCTGAGCCGCTTGGGAGACATTACCGGCGATTTCATTGGTGGTGACACTCTGCTCTTCAACAGCGGTGGCAATGGTAGAGACGATTTCGTTGACTTCGTTGACCACGCGGGTGATGTTGCCGATTTCGGTGACCGTTCCGTCGGTCGAACTCTGGATGCCTTCAACCCTGGATTTAATTTCACCGGTGGCTTGGGCCGTCTGGCGGGCCAGGTCCTTGATTTCATTGGCCACTACGGCAAACCCTTTACCGGCCTCACCGGCTCGGGCGGCTTCGATGGTGGCGTTCAAGGCCAGCAGATTGACCTGCTCGGATATCTCGGTGATGGTCTCGATGACCTTGCCGATCTCCTGGGCGGCCGTGCCCAGTTCAGCCACCTGACTGGAGGCCTTGCCGGCTTGGTTGACGGCCTCGCCGGTGATCCCGCGAGCCTTTTCCGTATTTTGGGCGATCTCGTTGATGGTCGCCGTCATTTCCTCGGTGGCCGAGGCTACCATACCCACATTGGTTGCGGCCTCTTCCATGGCTGCAGCCACACTGTTCATGTTGGTACTCATCTCCTCGGAGGCAGCGGCCACCGTATTGGCTTTGTCCGACGTCTGGCCGGCACCGGTGGACATTTGCTCCGAAATGGCGTTCAGTTCGGAGGAAGAATTGTTCACCTGGTGCGCATTGTCGCTCACCGACGCGATAATACGCTGGATATTTTCGATGAACATATTGAACCACTTGGCCATTTCGCCGACTTCATCACGGCTGTCGACCTTCAGGCGACGGGTCAGATCACCTTCCCCCTGGGCAATGTCTTTGAGCATGTCGCTGGCCGTGACAATGGGGCGGGTGATGCGACTGCTGATATAGGCCACACCGGCACCGGTCAAGGCCAACAGTATCACCATGATCAGGATCAAGCTGTTTCTCTGGCCGGCAATGGCCGCTGCGATTTCAGATTCCTTGGCGGCCACGGCCTGATCGACATCGTCCAGATAAATGCCCGTGCCCACGATCCAGCCCCACGGCTTGAACAGCTTGACGTAGGAGAGTTTGGGAACCGGCTCTTCGTAACCGGGCATGGGCCACATGTAGTCAACGAATCCTTCACCGTTGTCGCGGCACACATTGACCATTTCGATGAATAGCTTTTTACCGTTTGGATCCTTGCTACCGGACAGATCCTTGCCGTCCAGTTGCGGTTTGATGGGATGCATGACCATCGTCGGTGCCGTATCGTTGATCCAGAAGTAATCACTGTTCTTGGGGCCATAGCGCAGCTGTGCGATGGCCTTTTTGGCGTCTTCCATGAATCGCTGTTCGGCAGCTTCCAGGTAAACACCGGTCCCGATCACCCAGTCCCACGGTTTGAAGCGCTTGACATAGGAGAGCTTGGCCACGGGCTCGTCATGGCCCGGCTTGGGCCACAGGTAGTCCACCGTGCCTTCACCATCCTGGCGGCAGACCGCGACCATTTCCATGAACAGCTTTTTCCCGTCGGGGTCCTTGAACCCGGACAAGTCTTTACCGTTAAGGGCTGGTTTAATGGGATGCATGACCATCGTCGGTCCCATGTCGTTGATCCACAGGTAGTCCTTTTGATTGTAGCGCATGGCACTGACGAGCTCGGCTGCCAGACGCCTTTTCTGGGCGTCATCGAGGTCGTTGCGCGCGTAAACCTGCTCAACGGTCTTGTGGGCCACATCCACAATGCTCTTCAGCTGCTGCCGGTAGGTGGCAGCCACCTTCTGGGGGTCATTGGCATAGTCGTAGTGGGCCTGGAGGATCGCGTAGGTGCTCTTGATCAGATCCTGCAGCTTGCCCTTTTTCTCCTCCATCATCATCGAACGGGCAAAGGTCGCTTCGGCTTCGCCACGCTGCTGAAGCGAGCGCACCGAGAAGAACATGGCCACGATGCCCAGCAGGATCAGCCCTGACAGGGAGGCGATAATAATTTTCTTGCTAACGCTCATTGAAGACCTCCTAACCGATGGCTCTATCTTTTGTCCATTTCTGTACTGTTAACCTATTCGGTCGCATTCAGCCTTACTTAAGCATTATTTTGCTTAGCTAAAAAAAGGAGCCCGTATAATCCGCGGGGAGCCGGTATGATGGCTGGGACAAAGGCTGCGGCTATGACAGCTGCAGGGTCTCGAGGGTGTAGTCGCTGAGGTCGACCAGCAGAAGCCTATTTTGGAGGGTGTTTTTGCGCCCAAGCAGCACCTTGAGAACCTCGGTGCATTCCAACGAGGCGATCAGATTGACCCCCGGTGCCAGGCAACCCAGACGGATCTCCTCACCTGTGGATGTGGTGAGTTGGTCCAGGGGACCGTAAATCGTTTCCAGCCCGGTGTCTTCGGGGAAAATGGTGGTCACATGTCCGGAAACCCCGGCCACGGCAGCTGAGACCATGGGGATTCCGGACTGCCTGGCCGCCGAGGCAAGCACGAACCGGGAGCGGATGTTGTCCAGACAGTCCACGACGAGATGGCAGGACGTCACTTGTGCCAAAGCATTCTCGGCCGACAGGAATTCACGGGCAACAGTGGCCTCGATGCCAGGGTTGATTTGTTCCACTCGCCTGACGGCCGCTTCCGCCTTTGCGGTGTCCAATCCACCGGTGGTGCTAAGCAATTGCCGATTGAGATTATGCGCTTCGAAATCGTCCCCATCCACCAGATGCAGGCGACCGACACCCAGACGGGCCAGTGTCTCCGTAACCAGGCCGCCCAGACCGCCCAAGCCGACAATGCCGACACAAGACTCGAGCAGCTGAATCTGTTCATCAAGGCTGAGGGATCTGCGATTGCGCAGGTATCGATCGGGGAGTATCCGGTTTTTCAATGCCGCGATCTCGACTACGCGTCCGGGCTGGCCGGTGCTGTCGGCCAGGCCCGCAATATCGGCGGTGGATATCACCCGGCAGGGGGTACCGTCGGCAAGTGTATCCGCTCTGGCGAGTTTCTCGATACGCGTGCTAAGGGATGCTGGCATGGATCAACCGCCCGCTACGGGCGGGAAGATACCCACCCGCTCGCCACCGCTTAATGGAAATTCCAGGGACCGTTTGACACCATCGATAAAGATCAAATGCGCCTTGACGCTGGGAATTGCCAATTGTTGCAATAGCTCCTTGACGGACACACCGGGTTGGATGGGCAACTGGTCTGAATTGGAAGGTGTGTAGGCGGATAGACCGGCGAACAGTTTGAGTTGGATGTGTACCTGGTTCATAGCAGGCCCATGGTTCAGTGCTGGATTTACATATCCCTGGTCAGGCTTGTTAATATTTAATCGATTCAGGATGACACTAAAACAGTAAATCGGAAAGGGTCCATCGTCAAGGGTTGGGTATACAGCGCCAACGATGGCTGGGCGTTGCTTCTTGGTCGATGTTATGTAATCATCACGAACCTGTTTTCTGCTTGGGTGTGTATTTCAGACACTTATGGCCCGAACTGTGGCGGACCACAAGATTGGGGGGGCGCCGGCTTTTAAATTTCATGGCCCTGCAGCCGTGGGGTTGGCGGGAGTCCCAGGTGATAAAATAGAATTTACATGTCCGGCAGACGACAGACCGATGTGATGGCATAAGCGTGGTTTTTCGAATTGGTTGATACGTATGGCCTCTTTTAGACCACATCACTAGCTTGCAGCAATGTTTTTTTTCTCGAATATCAAATTGAAAGGGTATGTCGATGAAACCCATCAA
>JASFFF010000234.1:0-6320 GCA_050124445.1 Desulfosarcina sp. | reverse complement strand
GCGCCGAAGCCGTCGACATCGAAGCCGCTGATGACACCGGATGCCATCATCAACAAGATGGCATTGATGGCAAAGGTGAACAGCCCAAGGGTTAGAATATTCAGGGGAAGGGTGAGGAGCAGGAGGATGGGGCGGAAAAAGGCGTTGAGGACGCCCAGTACGGCGGCGGCCAGAATGGCTGACGGCAGGCCGGAAATGCGAATGCCGTCAATCAGATAGGCGGCCATGAAAATGGCAAAGGTTAAAAACAGCCACCTGACGACAATTCCTCTCATAGAATGCTTTCACAAAGGGGGGTGGCGGGTCGCAGGCAAGTGCGATCAGTTAATCTTGTCGCGCAATTTTCCTGAACACTTAAAGGTCACCACCCGGCGTTCGTCCAGCATCATCTCTTCACCCGTGGCCGGGTTTCTGCCTTTGCGCTGCTTCTTCTCCTTTACGCAGAACTTTCCGAAACCACTGACCAGAACATTTTCACCGGCTGACAACGACGATTTGATAATCTCAAGGAGGGTTTCAACTGTCTCGGTCGCTTTGATTTTGGTGAGTCCGGTTTGATCTTGAATGTTCTCTACAATCTGCGCTTTTGTCAGACTCATGCTACGTGCCCCCTTCATATTGTGGTAACCCAATCCCGATTCAAGCCGATTGATGCTGCGTTCTACACCGGCGATGATGCGGCATTTTCTCCCGCAATCCTGCTAACCATCTAAATTGTAAATAATATTTGCAGTCACTAAAGACAACTTGATGTCAGGAGTTCGTCGATTTGTCAAGAAAATATAGAAAATTAAGTACTTGTGGCAAAACGACCGAAGATGAGCGAGCAGCCAAAATCTATTTAACTATTTGGAAATATATACGATCCTTGTTTAAAAAAAATAATGTTCGCAATAGGCTGTTTTGATCGCTGCCGTGATCAGCGGCAGCTGACGGACCATAGCGACATCGCATTGAAAATGTGATGGATTTCATCTTTCGTCAGCCGGCCGTGGTCTGGTTTTATAGATCACATCAACGCGGTTGCTGGCCCCATCTTCCAATTTCAAGGACGACGGTTGCAGCACGATACTTACCGATACGGTGCCCCCATTAGAAATGCTGTCCAAGGAAATTTTTTCTGTGTAGAGGGTCTGTATATCTTTCAACGTTTGACTGCCTCCGACCACGTTGACCGCGTCGGGGACCAGACGGGCATCTTCCAGAATCAGATCCTCGGAGAGCTTGCCGGTCCAATCCGGTTGAATGGGCAGCGTCTTTTGGACTGGCAGGTCCAGGTTCACTTCAAGGGCGGGGGGATCGACTTTTTTAAGCTGGATCCCGGGGGGCAAGGTGATGCTATCCCGGGCGATGGAGACCTGGTTGCTACCTGCCACCGCATTGGCCAGATTGAGCTTCACTTTTACCTGGTCGGGACGCACGGATTTAATCAGGCCACCCGAACCGCTGAGTTGGAGGCTGACACTACTGGCCGATGCAGAATAGATTTGCATATTGGGGTCCCGGTTCATGAACTCCACCGGTACTTCCAGGGTGACCAGGGCCTCGAGGCCACGGGCAAAACTGTACCAGATACCGGTGATGCTGGCCAGGCAGATCACGGCGGCGATGCACAGTTCGATGGTTTGCCGTTTCAGGCCGCTGGAGGCGGATACTTCCCCGGCATGGTCGCGCAACATCTGCTCCAGCTCAATATTGTTGTCGATATTGAAGATGGACTCATCCTTAACCACCGTGACATGGCCCCGTTCCTCGGAGACAACAATTACCAGTGCATCCGTCTTCTCGGCCAACCCCACGGCGGCACGATGACGCGTCCCGAAGTAGGAGGGCAGGTCGCTGCGTTTGGAGAGCGGTAGGATAGCGGCCACCTCTACGATACGATCCCCTTGGATGATCGCGGCGCCGTCGTGTACCGGGGTGCCGTGCCAGAAAATGCTCAGCAGCATTTCTCGTGAGAGCCGGCCCTGCCAGGGAACCCCGCTTTGAACCACCGTTTCAAGGCCTTTTTTAAGTGGAAGAACGATTAAAGCGCCCAACTTGCGGTGGGCCAGTTCATAAACGCACTCGACGATAATGTCTACCGGGGTTCGGATCTGTCGCTGGGGAATACCCCAAAAAAAAGACTTAAAATTTCGGGTTTGCAGGACATCGGCAATTTCATTGCGGAAAACGATGATCACGATGAGGGCGGCTGCAGCGATGATGCCCTGTATGGCCCAGCTGGTGACAATCAGGCCCATGTTGACCGCCATGCGCTCCATCATCCAGAGCATGGCAATGGCGACAATCATGCGAATCACATTGGTGCCGCGAAATAAAACGTAGAGCCGAAAAAGGATATAGCTGTTGAGCAGAATGTCGACAATGTCCTGCCAGCGTAAGACGCCGGAAACCTGAATGAACGGTTCCATGGGTATTAATCCGTTATGCTGAAGCGCAGTGTGTGCATCCGGTCGCCGTTTTCGTCGGTAATCTCTACCCGCCACGGTCCTTTGTCTGCATCCCTGAGTTGAACGCTGGTGAACGTCGACCATCGGGGCGGGTTAATGGTCAGCCGCTTGACCGTAATCAGGCTGTCCCGACGATACCACCGGTGATAAACGTGCGTTTTTTCAGGAACCGGATCAAATTCCGTAAAGCATGATATGCGGGCCCGTTCAATGGAAAAAACGATGGCCGGATTGACCGGTGCGTATTCCTGAATGCGCTCGCACATCACCGCCCTGGCCAAGGTCAGTTTGGGGGAATCGGTCTTCTCCTGGCCCCATACCGTCCATGGCAGGATCAGGACAACAACCGCCATCGTGATCTTGCATACATCTCGTAAGTCAGTGTTCATGCGCACCACAGTAGCGCAATCACCCATTTTTTCAAGAGGGAATATGATTGCCCAGGACGGATTGATCGACACGGGTGGTATGATCAACACGCGCGGGCTCGAGACATCCAGGCGGGTATGGCGTCAAAGGAGTTTTCTCGTGCGAAAAAGTTCGGCCAACGATCGTTGAATCAATATCTGGGCATTGGATTCTTTATCCCTTATTCTTCTAAGCATGTTTGCATCCAGTAGCCATCCGAAGCCCAACTCGTCGAAAAAAATGATCTCTTCTTTATTTTCCATGATCAACACTCCTTTGTCTGTCGACAGCCACCGGGTGCATGTGCACTGAGGGATGCGTGTCATCCGTGACCCGTTTCACCTTGGTTGTGATATCGTCGCTTCAGGAATTTTCTTAAGGGTTTTGATGCCCTTTTCGGGAGGGGAATCGGCGCCGGCCGTGTCAGGATGTCGGCGCTGTCGTGGTTGTCACAGCCATTGCCGGCAGCACGGCCGTGACAAGGGTTTCGATCTCGATGTCGATCTGATGATAGCGGACATCATCGACGTCAATGTAAAAACGGTTCTTGTGGGGGTAAATATCCGCTTCGGGATCGATGAAAAGGGATCGATATACATTTTTTCCGAGCAGAATCAGGGTGAAATCGGCCGCCGGACAGAGCTGTCCAATGACCCGATCGGCATTGCCGGGGTGAATGGTCACCGGTCGGTCGGGCAAATAAAAGGTCAGCCGATACGCGTGCGGCGGCGATGCTTGGTCTGAATTGAATTTGCCCTTGATGGCGCTTGTGATGGCGTTTTGCAACTGGATATATTCGCCGGTCGGTTTGATTTGGTTGGTTGCCGGTAACGTCTCGAACAGGGGGTTCATGGCAGGCAAAATGGCAATGGTCACTGGGCGGATATCATTTTTTTCATCGCAAGCCAGCCCGGTGTAGGTTGCACTCCGATCGGCCGACAGGGTGTATGCATCTGATTCGGCCACGCCGATTTTTCGTAAGGTGCTGACGATAAACGGATGCCGCATGTAGCGCAAAAAAGCCGGTTCCGATTGGAATACAGCCTTGAGAAAAAGAAACTCATTTCTGCAAAGCTGCATATCGGCCAATTCCGAGTCAACGGCGTCTCGACTCCCCGGCTGGAACAGCTCGGCATGGCGCCATAAAGCGGCAATGTTCACTTTTTCATTGCGATGGAGTTTTTGCAGCAGCAACAGCCGGATGGCCATTAGCTCCGAACAGGGATAGAGGCTGTCATGGTCGCGCGTGCCCTTAAACAGATTCAAGCGGCGGTCGTAATGGTAAAGAACCCGTGAGAGGCCCAGGATATTGGTGTCCAATACTATCAGTTCTGCGCGCAGAGGGACGGGGCCAACCATGCGACGCCGGACCAGCTCGAAATCCAGGGGCAGGCTGAGACCGCGAGTGGACCAGGCGTCTCGCTTCTCCAGGGCTCCGGCCCGACCCAATACCACCTCGATCAAATAGGCCATGATTTCGCCGGCGATCTGCTCATTTGGTTTGAGATGCGCCGCGGTCAAAGCGGGTATGGGCGGGCGCTGGGTCTTGACCAGCGAACAGCCGCCAAACAAAAGCAGGCTGACCCCAACGGCGGTGGCCAGCCGTTTGAGCGTTGAGCATTTCATCCGGTGGCGGGCTCCTCCAGCAGGATAACCGCTTGTGAATGTCTGCCGTCGCATTTGATTACCAGGGGCCGTGGCAAACGCACATGGATTAAGTGATGGTTGGAATCCGCGATTGGCAAGGATTTGAGGATTTCCCAGCCAATGCGGTCGCCACTGCCCTCGGTAACGGTCAGATAGGGAATGCCATTTGCGGTTATGTGTTGAAAAAAATGTGAACCGTGCGAGGGATCGGCTTTAAGGGTGTCGTTGCGAATTTCAACCATAGCGCCCACGGCCTCGATATCACGCCATTTTACAGGTATTCCCAGCCAGCGGTCAAAGGATCCCCACCGCCCGGGTCCCATCAGCAGGTAGTTGCGCTTTTCATTCATCAGGGCTTGGTTCATGGTAGCAATGGATTGGGCGATTGCCATCGTATCCTTTGGATCGAACGTGTCCGGCCTGACGAAGACGATGTCGGCAATCTCGCGGGTAATTCCGTGCCCCATGGCTTGACCGGAGTAGCATAGGGCCTGGGCCGCCTCCGCGTCAGTGACTTCGACGTCATGCAAATCCCCTCCGGCGGACATGGGACGCATCTGTAGAATATTGAAGGTGCCCCTGTTTTCCGATTCTCCGGTCAGGTTGACGGAAAATTCAAACTCTACCGCGCAGCCCATTCCATCTCGGCCGATATCCAGCAGCTCCTGAAGCAGTCCCGGTAGGGGGAAACTGTCATATTTAAGTATCGGTGCAAAGTTGAGAACCCGTTCTCCGGGAATGTGGATCGTGTCTCGAATGCGATGTTCGTCAGGCAGATAGGTTGCAGCCAGGCGCTGAAGCGGCCCCTCCTTCTCGGCATCGGCCACGTGACGCTTTTCCACATTTATGCCGCGATCGAAATAGAGCCCGTCCGGGATGTCCTCCATGCCGAGCGCCCAGAACTCGCGTTGGGCATTGGCCAGGATATCCTCTATTTTGGAAAACTGAGGCAACACCTTGGGATAGGCCGGCGAAAACCGAAGCGACGGCTCACCTTCGGGGATACCCCGGCCGAAGCCCATAACGATCCGGGCCACCCCGTCATCGGCTTTCAGGGGTGCCACCGGATAGAAATTGTGGGATTGGGCGATGCCGGAAATGTCCGGGTAGAAAAATGCACCATGCCGAGCGCCCACCAGGTGTTGGACGATCACGGCCATTTGATCCCGGCGAATCCGATAGGCGGTACTGCTCAGAAATGTCCGTGGGTCACGGAACCAGGTGGACGCGTAGATCAGCTTTACGGCCGTAATCAACTGGTTGCAGCGAATGTAAAAGTCGCTGTGGTTGTTGGGGACCATAAAGGTTTTGTAAAGGCCGGTAAATGGATGGTTGTGAACATCTTCTAGCAAACCTGAACTGCGGATGGACAGGGGTTGATGCACGGCCTCGAGATAGCGGCACAATTGTTCCTTAAGCCACGTCGGCATCTCCGCCCCTAGAAAGGTTTTGGCAATTTTGTCATCCGGGTACTCGGTCATAGATGACGGATCCAGGTCGTTGTGAGAGACGAATGCGTCGAAGCCTTCCGTGGTGATAACCAGGGTCGGAGGCACCTGAAGGGTCACATTCGGGTAGCGCTCCTGCAGGTGGGACGACTTGCGTAGCAGGTTGGCCACGAAGGCCAGCCCCCTGGCTTTGCCGCCCAGGGACCCATTGCCGATTTTGACGAATTCGGAAATTTCCGGGTCGTAGTCTTTGGAATTGAAATGCACCACCACACCCTTTTGCCGCCATTTGCGCAGCGCGTGGATGTGGGTGATGATAAATCGACGGATTTCATCCGCTCCCGAAAAATCGGTGGCCTTGGCC
>JASFFF010000233.1:0-6330 GCA_050124445.1 Desulfosarcina sp. | reverse complement strand
TTCAATGGTTGCGGTTGTTGCCGGGTGCACAGCACCGGGTTTGAATGCAGTCAATCGATCGGATCCACTTCGGATCGCGCGGGCATAACCAAGGTTAAATTAGCTGAAACTTGAAGCACTTGACCTTGGGTCTGAATGTGATATTGAGGGTATGAGTTCGTTGACTTTCTATAAACAGCATTTAGCGGTTCATATCAGCATCATGAACAATAATCCGACCATCGATCAATTGGCGGCAGAGAACCACGCCTTGCGCGAGAAACTCAGGCTGCTGGAGATGGAAAAAGAGACCCGCCGCAAAACCCAGTTTATTGCCAACGCGGCCGACCAGCTGCTCACCATGATCGATCGAAACTACACCTACGAAAGCGTCAACCAAGCCTATTGCCGAGCCCGCGGCCAGAAGCCCGAAGAGGTTGTCGGCAGCAGCGTAGGCACCGTCTGGGGCCAAACCCAATTCGAAACCATCATCAAGCCCAAGCTCGATAAATGCTTCAGCGGGCAGGTGACCAGCACCGAAGACTGGTTCAAGTTCGATGGTCATGAACTGCGCTGCTTTCATGTGACCTATAATCCGTACTTCAATGATGACGGGGAAGTTACCCATGCTGTCGTGGTCACCCATGATATCACTGAAAGAAAGCAGGCCGAAGCCGAACTGAAAAAAGCCCATGATCGTCTGGAGCGTCGGGTGACATTGCGCACCGAGGCGTTGGAGCGGGCCAACACACAGCTGCGCAATGAAATCGAAGAGCGCAAGCGGGCGGAAACAGCTCTGAGGGAAAGCGAATTCCGCTACCGCTCTGTCTCCCGCGACATGCCAGCCATGGTCTGCAGGTATCTGCCCGACGGAAGGATTACCTTTGCCAATGAGCGCTTTAAAGACCACTTCTATATTTCCGATGAAACCCTGCCGGGCATCAATATATTTCATCTGTTTAGCGGCCCGGAGCGGGAACGGATGAAAAAGCGCCTTCAGCGGCTGCGGCCCAACAAGCCGATGCTCACCCATGAGCAGTGCATCCGCACCGAAACCGCTGAAATCCATTGGTATCAATGGACCGATCGTGCCCTGTTCAACGAACAGGACCAAGCCTATGAGTATCAGCGGGTCGGCATCGACATCACCGAGAAGAAGGATGTGGAGGGTAAGCTCCATCAAGCCCAAAAAATGGAAGCCATCGGCACCCTCGCCGGCGGCATTGCCCACGACTTCAACAATCTGCTTATGGGTATTCAGGGCAACATTTCGTTGATGCGCCTGGATATCAAAAACGACCACCCTCTTTGCGAAAATATCAGCAGTATCGAGCAGCTGGTAGACAGCGGCGGCAACCTTACCCGCCAATTGCTTGGATTTGCCCGTGGCGGCAAGTATGTCGTCAAACCGGTCAATCTGAATGCTGTGGTCGCCGAAACAGCGGCGCTGTTTGCAAGGACGCGAAAGTCCGTGCGCATTCACGAGACCTACGAACCGGATGTGCACATGGTTTCCGCGGATCGTGGGCAGATAGAGCAGGTCTTGATCAACCTCTACCTCAATGCCTGGCAGGCCATGCGCGAAAAGGGCGATCTATACCTGGAGACCCAGAATGTAACCATCGACGAAAAATTTATTAAACCATTTGAAATCAACTATGGTGACTACGTGCGCGTATCGGTGACCGATACGGGGCAAGGCATTGACCCGGCCATCTCGCACCTAATTTTCGATCCTTTTTTCACCACCAAAGAATTTGGCTGCGGCTCGGGTCTGGGTTTGGCATCCGTATTCGGCATCGTGAAAAACCACGACGGCATTGTGGACTTTGAGAGCCAACCTGGACGTGGCACCACCTTTAGCGTCTACCTGCCCGTCTCGTCGGAAACCAGCAAAGAACTGGCGCAGGTACCGGAGGGCATTTTAAATGGCCCGGAAACCATTTTGTTGGTGGACGATGAGCCCTACGTACTGGAAGTTGGGGTCAAAATGCTGCAAAAAATGGGCTACACGGTGCTCAAGGCCTGCTGCGGTGAGGAGGCGGTGCGCGTATTCGACGATTTTCATCACCAGATCGACCTGGTAATCGTGGACATGATCATGCCGGATATCGGTGGTGGCGAGGTCTTCGATAGGCTGCGGACCGTGCGGCCGGATATCAAGGTGCTGCTTTCCAGCGGTTACAGCATGGGTGAAGCAGCGGCAATTTTGTCGCGCGGTTGCAACGGATTCATCCAAAAGCCCTTTGGAATGGAGAAACTGTCCCATGCCATCCGCGAAGTGATCGAAAACGGTCAACACGAATCCGCACGCTAAACACGCCCGATACGGAAAGGCCCGCCCCTCCCCTATGCCTTCTCAACCCCAGCAGCCCGCCAGGCCCTCTCCGTCAGCCACGCTCATTCTCGCACGTGACCACGAGACAGACTTACAAGTCTACCTGCTGCGCCGCAGTTTCGCCAGCGCTTTCATGCCCGGCACCTATATTTTTCCCGGCGGCAATCTGGAAGCCGGGGACATGGACACTGCCTTCTGGCAAAAGCACGTGGATCTGGCCGAAGATCAACTGGCCATGGTTCTTGGCGGTGAGAAGGATCGGATGCTTCCCTACGCCGTGGCGGCCATTCGGGAGACCTGGGAGGAGGCAGGCCTGCTATTGTCCGTATCAGGCGTAACGGCTCCCCAATTAGAACCAAGCAGCCATGATGCGACCGATTTTAATCGATGGATAGCAGCCAATGATATTCGTCTGTCTATCTCCCTTCTGGGTCGCTGGCATCACTGGATAACACCGGAGCTCATGCCGCGGCGGTTCGACACCTTTTTCTTCACGGCGCCCGTCGGACATGCAGAAAAATGCCGTCCGGACAATCGTGAAGCCGTGCACGGTATTTGGATTCATCCCAGACAGGCCCTTATCGAAAACAACAATGGAAGCCTGCCTCTGAGCCCACCGACCCTGGTCACCTTGCACCAGATGCTGCCATTCGCCAGCCTCGATGCGCTGGTATCCGAGTCACGCCGCCGAGGTTGGCCGAATCCGATCATGCCGCGCTTATGGCCGCTTGAAGACAGCGCCCTGATCATTGAGCCCTGGGACCCGGATTATGCACGCACACACGTACAGGTGGATGTCGAACAACTGGATAAAGCGATCTTGCCCGTGGGAGCCCCTTTTTCACGCCTGTGGCGAAATCAGGGCATCTGTCGCCCGGTGAGACATCCGGAGGAGAAGGACAGTAGGCCATAGGCGAGAGGCCAGAGGCGATGGGTGATGGGCGATGGGGAATGAAAATTTTGAATTTTTAATTTTGAATTAAGGTTCTGAAATCAATTAAAATTGAACATCTGAACCTTGAACGCTAAACCTCGGAACCCTAGACGCTGAACCTTGAACCTTTCTATATGCTAATCAGGTTAGATGACCCATGTTGCGTGTCTTTCAGTCTGATATTTTAGATCCGGAGCAATTTGTCGTCACCCTTGAATTGGTGCCCGGACGTGAATCAACCGGCCGATCGGTGGATACGGTCATGGGCATCGCTAAGGATGCCTTTTCCGATGGACGCATTTCTGCAGTCTCCATCACCGACAACCCCGGTGGAAACCCGTCATTGAGCCCCGATGCCATCGGCTATCGAATCTTCTCAATTGGCATGGATGTCATCGTTCACTTTACCTGCCGGGACATGAATCGTGTAGGAATGGAAAGCCGGGCCTTGCAGCTGGCCATGATGGGAATGAAAAACATCTTGGCTCTGACGGGGGACTACTCCGGCAAGGGCTTTGGCGGTCAAGGCGCACCGGTTTTCGATCTGGATTCGGTCAACCTTCAGATCATGCTCCAGCTGATCAGCGAGCGTATTAACGCCGCTGGAGACCCTGACGGATTTTTTACCGGCTGCGCGGTGAGCCCGTTTAAGGCAACCGAAGGTGAATGTGTGGCTCAATATGCCAAGATGAGCCGCAAAGTAGCCGCCGGGGCCCAATTTGTTATCACACAATTGGGATATGATGCGCGTAAATTCTACGAACTGATCGGTATTCAAGGCCACATGGACATTCAGGTACCGACGCTCGGATCGGTGTACCTGCTAACACCCACGGCTGCCCGCATCATGAATCAGGGACGGGTTCCCGGTGCCGTGGTCAGCGACCGACTCCTTCGCACCGTACAAATGGAGTGGCGCAATAAACAGCAGGGGCGCTCGGCAGCCGTCGAACGAGCCGCTCGCCTGGGTGTCATCCTGCAGGGGCTGGGCTACCGGGGTATCCATATTGGCGGGATTCATCGGGATTTCTCATTGGTTGGACGGTTGTTGGATCGCATGGATGAAATCAAGTCTGAATGGAAAGCATTTATACCCCAATTCGATGATCCGCAGACCGGTGGCTTTTATGCCTTCCGGGAAGTGCCGCCCGATCCGCCAATCCGACCCGTTTTTGGTCATTCGCCGCAGCCACTGCCGGTTGGCGACCGGATGCTCTATCCGCTGATGCGGCGCGCCCATGAGCTGTTTTTCAATTCCGACGCGCACCTGGCACCCATCTATCAACGGATTTCCAAGTCGCTGGACAACGCCGTTGCCGGTGAATTGTTCTTAAATCTGGCCGAACATCCGATCAAGCGCCTGCTGCTCGGGTGTCAACAATGCGGTGACTGCGCCATCCAGCATGTGGGCTTCCTATGTCCCGAATCCGGATGTCCCAAGCATACTCGAAACGGTGCCTGCGGCGGCAGCCGCAATGGCATGTGCGAAGTCAATTCAGATCGCCGGTGCGTGTGGTATCGGGCCCACAACCGGTTGGCGACTGTAGGAAAAATCAAGCAACTTTGTGACGGGTGCGTGCCACCGCGTATGTGGGAGCTGAACCAAACATCATCTTGGCTTAACTTCCACTTGAAGCGGGATCATCAAAGCAACGGCAGCGATATTGCCAACTTTTGCCGCCAGGCCACCTGTCGGCTGTTAGCAGAGGATTGAGGACAGAAAGCGAAAAAGAAAAGAAAGGGTTCAAGGATTCAAGGGGTCAAGGGTTCGAGGGGAGAACAGGAGAACGTCGAACATCGAACGTCCAACATCAAATTCTGAATGCTGAATTATGGCACTGAAATCAATATAGAATTTAACTATGACCTTGAACGCTTGATCCGATGACCGAAGACGGAAATTCGAATACCAAGGATAAGAAAACGGAATCGTGTCTTCCACAAATGGTAGATTTTAGTTCAGGCCAAGGCCGCAGCGATGGTTAATCCGCAGGCGTAGTCGTGCTACGTTGAGGAATTAAGCAGAGCGAGAACGCCGGCCTGGGCTGAAAGATGACGTTTGTGGATGACACGACACAAAGGAGATAAGATGAACGTCATCGCGGACTTATGCATCGTCCCCATCGGCGTTGGGGTATCGGTTTCAGCTTACGTTGCCGCCTGCCAGCGTATTCTTGATGAAGCCGGACTCGACACGCAGTTGCATGCTTATGGGACCAACATCGAAGGCGATTGGGACACCCTGTTTGCGGCCATCCGGCGCTGTCATGAAGAAATTCATCGCATGGGGGCCCCGCGAATCACGACTACCTTGAAATTCGGTACCCGCACGGACCGGGATCAGCACATGGCCGACAAGGTAAAGAGCGTTGAGGCGAAGCTTTAGCCAATCTTAAATTGAATGAAAAACAATTATTGAGGATTGCGCCGCTCCTTATCAAACCCACCCATCCGCTTTAGACGCCGGTCATACCCGCTGCGCCGATCCCAGTTGGTTCGCCGTTCACGGGTTCTGGGCATCGATACCAGAAATCGCCGATCGCGTCTTCGGCGCCGGCCGCCATTGTCTGCAATCGCAACATCTTCGGCTTGTGGTGACATGGTTCTGCCCCCTTTATGTGTTGGTTGCCCCATACGGTGTCCTTGCCAAGCGTTGCAAAAGGGAACCGCGGCAATCGTGAATTGGGTCGGTGAAAAGCGGCAAGCGAAAGTGAGGGAACGGTTTGAACGCTTGGCTGCAAGTTCAGAACAGGTATGGGTTCCAACGGCCTTTTTCTCACTATTGCCCATCAATAAATGGCCAATTTGCCCGATATCGGCGTTGTTCTCAAAGTTTATTCCTCGGAATATGGACCATATGTACCCCAAGGGCACTTCCTTCGGGGCGCCTATGGATAAATTTTTCGGCCGCCTTGATCTCAACCAAATTTGCCTATTTCTGAACCATCTATACTCTAATTATTAATCAAGTTGGGCGGGCATGTCAAAATCTAGACTTTAGTTAAGTGTCTCTATCCATGCCCAACCAGAACCGGGGTCCGCGGCAGAAAATATCCAACAAGGGCATGCCCTTGGCAAA
>JASFFF010000232.1:0-6353 GCA_050124445.1 Desulfosarcina sp. | reverse complement strand
TTTCGGCGTCGTCCAGATCGCGGGACCCGACGTGGATGATGCAGTTATCGGCCACCGGTGAGAAGCCGGGAATAGTGGCCAACAATGCCCTCCAGCAGCGCCCGCTGGCCATGGCAAGGCCCATGCCGTCGAGAAAACCGGTTGTCGTGGTTTCCGGGGTGTTGAAGTCGCCGTGGGCATCCAACCAGACGATACCCAGGCGCTCGGTGTCGAGGCCGGCCAGTGTACCGACACAACTGTTGCAATTGCCGGCAAGGATGATCGGGTGACGGCTCTGCTGGACGGCTGACTGCACGTGCCGCGCTATGTGGCGCAGGATGTCGAAGGTCGTCCCGTTTTCAGTGGGCAGGGGCAAATCCGACTGTACACGGCTCACCTGTACCCGGTGGCCGTCATTTAGCAGCCTGTGAACCACCCCCTGATCGACCAAGTAAGCCGGGCCCCTGCCCGTTCTGACCGCTTCATGGCCTGAATCGTATGGGACCTGAATGATCTGTATGTCCATGATCTTTCCCAATTGGCAACACTTGAAACAAAATACGGCCCGGGCGGTACACACCACGCTGGCCACGGTCGAGGCTATTCCGCCAAGCGGGTGGTCGTCAAGCGGTAAATCACGACAGGTCCTTTTCTCCGGTTGGCGGCTGGCTGCGCTCGCCTTTTTGCTGATTGAAGCATTCTTGCATGATGGATTGAGGCGCGTGTCCATTGTCTGTCAATAGCCATTTTACCCGCAGCGGTCAAGGGGTACGCCGATAGGCGTAAGCGCGCCCCATTTGTTAAACGCGCCTGCAATCGTTCCCAACGCTGCTTGCGATGACCGACATGAATAGTAAGCATCGTAAAAAAAACGCGTATGCGGAAGGCAGGGTTCGTTGATCGATCGGCAATTTGTCTTTCGCAGCCTTGATCCATCGCACTCCTTCTGCTATCTCATTGGGCTTTAACCGGTAGGATCATCAGTTAGGCATAGCGGCCCCGCAATGAAGCCAACCGACAACATCGACGCCGTCGAAATTGCCCGTTTTGCAGCTATGGCTGATATCTGGTGGGACAGAAACGGGGACTTCAAGGCACTTCACGATATTAACCCGGTGCGTTTGGCCTACGTAAACCAACGGGTCGCCTTGGCGGGGAAAAAGGTTCTGGATGTGGGTTGCGGGGGCGGGTTGCTATCCGAAGCCCTGGCTGCCTGCGGTGCCCGGGTCACCGGCATCGATATGGCCGAAGCGTCTCTGGCTGCGGCCCAGGCCCATATGCAAACGAGCGGGCTGACCATCGATTACCGCCAGATCACGGCCGAAGCCCTGGCCAGCGATACATCGGGTCACTACGACGTGGTGGTTTGCATGGAACTGCTTGAGCACGTGCCCCGTCCGGCTTCCATCATCGACGCCTGTGCGCGACTGGTGCGCCCGGACGGGGACCTCTTCTTTGCCACGGTCAACCGCACCTGGCTCTCCTGGTTGTTGGTGATCGTAGCTGCCGAATATGTCATGGGCATCGTCAGAAAAGGTACCCACGCATACGCCAAGCTGGTCCGGCCGGATGAATTGAGGCGATGGGGCGCCGATGCGGGCCTACGACTCGAAAACCTGTCCGGCCTGCGCTATATGCCTTTTGGCGGCCATGCGTCCCTGTGCAAAAGCGTGAGCATGAACTACTTGATGCACCTTAGAAAGGAAACCAATGTTTCTCTGGAAAAACCCCCGCTGGTTTGACGATAAGCAGCGGTATCAGCAGCTGGATGATCATGTACGCGCCACTGGCAGGGCCCGCTTCGGCCTTCGTGAACTCGACGAGAAACAAAAGGCCGTTGCCGTAAGGGTCCATTTCGACCGGGTGGCATCCAAGTACGACTTCATGAATTCGCTGCTGAGCTTCGGCATCCAGCATGCCTGGAAACGGGCCGCCGTGCGCATGCTCGGCGTGGCACCGGGAGACAAGGTCCTGGACGTGTGTGGAGGGACCGGCGATCTGGCTGTGCTGGCCGCCCGGCGCACGGGTCCGGCCGGCCAGGTGACCATCTATGACATCAACTATGCCATGATTCAGGCCGGTCGCCACAAGATCGACCCCCATTCGGACTTGGGCCACGTCGGCTACATCCAGGGAGATGCCGAAACCATTGCCTTTCCCGACAACATCTTCGATTGCGCCATGGTAGGCTTCGGCATCCGCAATCTGACCCATCTCAAGCAAGGCTTTGCTGAAATGGTGCGCGTGCTCAAACCCGGGGGGCGGTTCCTATGCCTGGAGTTCTCACGCCCCACGAATCCGGTCTTCCGCAGCCTTTACGATTTCTACTCCTTTTCCATCATGCCGATATTGGGGCAGCTGTTGGTGGGATCGGCCGAATCCTACGCCTGTTTGCCCGAAACCATTCGCATGTTCCCGTTGCCCGACGAACTGGCTGCCATGTTGACGGCGGTCGGATTACGCAAGGTTCGTTGGAGATCGATGACCAATGGGATCAGTGTGGCGCATATAGGGATTAAGCGCTAGCCACCTGTTTATGATGGTTTTTCATTTAGTTGCAAAAGCAGGATGATTCGGGGAAAGTAAATCACGGGGTTCGAGGGGCCAAGGATCCAAGGGGTTGTTTTTCGAAATGCGTTCAACTGGACCAATCAGAACAAGGTCAGACGAAACAGCACGACGATAAGTATGCTCAAGGGGAATAAGCTGGCCTTGTTGAACAGATCCATGGCCTGCCGGCGCCGGTTGGCCTCCACCAACTGCAGCGCCGGCAGCAGCAGCAGCCAGATGCCCAAGCCGGTTACGCCCAGAAGGTGGACGGCACCAAAGGCCAGCGGTGAGATCCACAGCAGCACAAATGTTAACAAGAAGGAAGCCACCAAGCAGACCATGGCCACCAGGCCGGCCCGTTTCAACCCCAGCTGGACGGGAATGGTTTTGGCCTTGAAAAGGCGATCCTCTTCGACGTCTGTCCAGTCGTTGGGAATGTTCTGGCCGCCGATTTCCCAGAAGAAGATCCAGGCAAAAAGGACCCATAGAAACAGGAGGGACGGCTGGGGGGTGACGGCGTATACGGCAGCCACGGCGCCCAGTGTCTTGACGATACCGTTGATCAGGGTTCTCAGCGGGGTCACCCGCAACAGCAGGCAGTACAATGCCTCCAGCATGCCGCCCGCTATGAAGATGAAAAAACAAACTGGATTGAGCAGCCATGCACCGATCATGGCAACCAGTCCCCATCCAGCGGCCCACAACAGGCCCTCGGTCATGCTCAGGGCACCCTTGGCCAGCGGGTGCCGCACCAAAACACCGTCCAGGTAATCCTCCCCATCCCCGTAACCACCGGCGCGTACCTTTTGCCTGTCGGTTCGATAATCCACGAGATCGTTGAGGGCGTATACGGCGGTGTAGCCGGCAAAAACGGTCACCAGCCCCAAAAGGATGATGGAGAACGATGGGAACTGCCCTATGCAAAGCAGTGCGGCGAGACCCGGGGTGGCAATATCGATTACCCCGTGGGGGGTACGCGAGAGGGCGAAAAACAGCTTTATTCGCGGATGGGTTAAATTGGCTGGTAGGTTCATGCTGTCGGCCGTGCCGGTTATAGTGGCGTTCCGTTCACCGTTCGTCAAGCGATCTGCAAAGATCGATGCAACTTGCCAGAATCGTGAAGATTTGTCAATTTAAGGTTAATCGCTTGACGATTGCCACATCGTCTTAAGATAATTATCGATGATGCTGCCGATCCACAATTGTGTTTTTAACCGACCCATGGCGTTATGGCCTTCGGGATCGCGAACGCGGTTGGTTCCCGGTGTTTCCACAAAATCAAAAACAGTCATATCGAGGCAAACCGCCTGCCAGAATACTAATGCTTAGGATCGGCACCTATACCGCTTGAGCGTCGTTTCCAGAACAACGCTTCTTGAGCCTTGACGGCCTCCCATCGCTTGGGATCCAGAAACAGCTTGAACAATTTATCGTGTCTATCCGCCTTTCGACCAACAATTTTCTCTTCAATCAAGGCCAGCGCTTCAACGGATTTATCGCATACCGGATAGCCTTTCTCATCCAGACTGATCGACCCAGAGAAGTCGACGCGAGAGATGTTGTTGATATCCACCAGCCGAATATCTCCTTCGGCCGTAAGGATCAGATTCCCCGCCCCGGCCAGATCGGGAATGTGTCCAGCGTGGATAATCATCTGTTTGATTTTCTCAACAAACTGCTGTCCATTGTTGCGTACCGTCGAAATCCATTGGTTTTTTGACGGGGAGATCGCCTTTACCCCACTTTTTAGTTGATCAAAAAGTGAAGGCAGCAGCTCTGCCTTGCCGAGAATCGACCATGGATCCAGAACTTCGCCTTGTACATACTCTTGAAACCCGCACAACATCAGATCCCAGCCCTTGGGGCCGTGGTAGTCAACGATGCACTCGACGGATGTCGCCATGAAATTCGGCGCCAAGTATTGCTCAACGATTTTAACGCGGCCGATTTCGTTTAATGCCCGGTCAAGCGTTTTCAACCGTGAGCGGAATAGACGAAACATTCGCCGCGGCCTGGCCCTGGGAAAACACCGCACCCCATCAATCACCATCCCCGATCGTTCGATTTTTACATCCACCGGATCCAGGATCTCCATGATATGGGATCGCAGTCCCTGTCGATGATGCTTACGAAAAACGAATGGCGCGGCTTCGTTGACAAAGTTCAGTGCCTTAACGTCCGCCGCTTCGATGGTTGGTTTATCCCGAATGTCTTCTGCCATTGCGCTTTCATCTCCGGCTGGATCCCGCTGGTAGTCGCCAATTGCCCGTCATATCTATTGGTTCACCGGTTGTGCGCTGTCATTGCCTGGGTTGGCCAGTTTCCTTTCGACGCAACCGGCGGGTAAATAATCACCTCATAACAAGGAGTCTTTTAGGCACTCAGTGACAGTCGAAACCTATTATTACAATCCTTTCCATACATAATACCTATACAATACGAATAGATATAGAGCAGTGGCAAACCTAGTACCTTGGTTGGTCGATTGGTCATCAAGTTGAAGATCAAGCGGCAATGGATACTTTACAATTATTCAAATTCAACTTCAAATTTTAAACGGAGGCAATCATGATCGAAACCATATTATTTTTTGGATGCTTGTTTATCGGGGCCTCGATCACCGGATGGTGGATTTCAAAGTCGGCCTTTTCAGATGGAAACGATAACGTGAACAACAATTGTGTACTTGAAACTGGTGCTAATTGCACCTCTAGCGCCTGAGGTGATTTATGAACGTAAATGTTAAATGTTTTTCGACACTGTCCAACACAGACAATTGCTCCTACGATAAAACCAGGCGTTACTCGCTGCCTGAAAACAAAACCACCGTTAAAGACCTCGCTGATCGCGTTCCTGTATCGAAAAGTGATATATCGGTGATTTTCGTCAACGGTCGTCGCGCCGAACTCGGAACGGCACTTTACGATGGCGATCGGGTTGCATTCGTGCCGCCTGTAGGTGGAATGTAAACGCTTGACGTTTGCCGGAGACACAATGCGTTATGGCTCATAAAACAGGTCAGGCTAACAAAAAATTGGCTCAAATCGTCGAATCCCGCGTTGGTATTGGTCCTTCCGATATGGTTTCAGGGTGGCATACCCTTCTTGACAACCTTTTTAAACAAATGGGACCTTATTTGCAAAAGGGCAGGTTGATCACGTTTCAGAATTTACAGGAGAACGAGAGAAGGTTTTTCGAACGCCTGCATCACGAAATCGTGCTGCCCAAAAATGCGGTCGGATTCTACCTGCCGCCGAGTGTGCGTCGACAAATGCTTGGTGAAGACGCTCGTGCAGTCGCCGTCGGCGATGAGTCCGACGCAGGAGCGGTGATCGCCAGCCTGAACGACAACCATGACGTGATTGTTAATGCCCTGTTTGCGCTGCCACCCTATACACCTGCTGTGGATGTTTACGAACAGGGAAAAATGATAGCAGGATACCAATTTAGCACCACGGACGAATGCCGGGCCGACCTTCAGCACATCATCGAGCGGCATCTGTCGTTGGTGTCCCCATTGGCGTCCAGCTAACAGGAGTCGTTGTCATGAGCGAAAAAAACTTTGTCATCATCGGTGGCACCAAAGGAATTGGCCTGTCCATTACCAAACAATTGGCCGCCGGCAATCACCACGTTACCACTGTGTCTCGTTCCGCTGCGAACATTCAGCAGATGCAAGGAGTAAGCGGCTTTGTTGGCGACATTACAAAGGATGAGTTGGACAAATCGATGCTGCCGGATCGGATCCAGGGCGTGGCCTATTGTCCTGGTTCCATTCGTTTACGGCCCTTTCATCGTCTAACAGAGGGCGATTTTATGTCCGA
>JASFFF010000231.1:0-6376 GCA_050124445.1 Desulfosarcina sp. | reverse complement strand
CTTGTCCGGATTGGCCTGCAGCGCCGCGTGAATCGCCGTGCTGTCGCTTTCGGTACCGCAACTGGTGAAAAGAATCTCTTCCGGCATGGCCCCCAGCAAGGTGGCCACCTGCTCGCGGGCGGCTTTTATTTTGGCGCCCACATTGCCGCCAAAAGTGTGCATGCTGGATGGGTTGCCGTAAAAGTCCGAAAAATAGGGCATCATCGCCTCCACCACTTCGGGCGCGACGCGGGTCGTGGCATTGTTGTCCACATAAATGGCTTTCATCCGCTACACCTCCTCGACAACCAGCTCTTGGGAAACCAGATCCTTGAGTTTGGTTTCCACATAATGCTTGAGGGTAACCTGTGATTTGCTGCAGGTTGCACAGGTACCGCGCAGCTTGACCATCACGCGGTTGCCGTCAACGTCGATCAGCTCGATGTCTCCACCATCCTGGTTCAGGGCCGGTTTGATTTCACGCTCCAAGGTGGCGTCGATCATCTTGATCTTCTGGATGTTGGTCAGCGCTTCGGGCTTTTTGGCTGCCCGCGGGGCGTTGCCAAGGGTTTCGTCAATGATGAACTGGATCCGATCGTGGCAATTGCCACAGCCGCCACCGGCCTTAACGTAATCGGTGACATCGTCAATACTGGTCAAGCCATTGTCCATGACTGCCCGTTGGATCTGAACATCGGTCACACCAAAACACTCACAGACGATTTCGCCCTCGATCTTTTTTTCAGCTTCACCGCGGTAGTGGGCGATCGCTTTTTCCAGGGCGTCCCTGCCCATCACCGAGCAATGCATCTTTTCCTTGGGCAAGCCGCCCAGAAAGTCGGCAATATCCTCATTGGTAACCTTGGCCGCCTCGTCAAGGGTAAGGCCCTTGACCATCTCGGTCAGGGCCGAGGACGAAGCGATGGCACTGGCGCAGCCAAACGTCTGGAATTTGGCGTCGGTAATCCGTTCGTCATTTCCCAGCTTGAAGGTGAGCTTGAGTGCATCGCCACAAGCCAATGAACCCACCTCTCCAATGCCGTCATAGTCATCGATGAAGCCGACATTGCGTGGATTAAGAAAATGTTCCTTGGTCTTTTCCGTGTAATCCCACATAGATCTCCTCCAGGTAAACAGGATTTTAAAATCGTGTCCAGATCATGGCCGGTTGCAGCCAATTTCATCGAATAATCGCCTGTGATCAATTGCTATCCATATTCCGATCATCATATTGTTGTACGCTACATCATAAGCATGATCTTTCAAAAAAAAAGCCGTGACCTGGTCGATTTTCTATGCCAGACTTTTCAAATGCATCGAATCAAAAATACCATATTAAACAGGATCTTTTCATAAGGGAGGCCAAGCCATGAATCTGAGAAAATCCGTTTTTTCCGGTAGCTGGTACCCATCCGATCAAAAGGCCTGCAAAGATCAGATTCATCAGTTCCTCGAGACCGGAACAAGCCAAGCGACCACGGTGGCCAGTCCGGTGGGCGGTATCGTTCCCCATGCCGGATGGTATTTTTCCGGCAGCATCGCCTGCAATGTGATCCACCATTTGTCAAAAGGGGCATCGCCCGACGTGGTGGTGGTATTCGGCATGCACCTGCACGCGGGTTCACCACGCACCATCATGCCCGAAGGTGAATGGGAAACCCCTTTCGGCCCGCTTGTTGTGGACACGGCCCTGGCCGCTGAGATCACCCACCAGTATTCCTTTCAGCTCGAAACCCCCACGCGTTTCGCCCAGGACAACACCATCGAGCTACAGATGCCTTTTATCAGCCATTTTTTCCAGGATGTTCGGGTGGTTGCCATGGGTGTGCCTCCGACGGAGGAGACGCTTGCGGTGGCGGCGTCGGTGGTAGAAAGCGCCCGCCGTTTGGGCCTGAACATCGTGGTGATCGGCTCTACGGACCTGACCCACTACGGCCCCAACTATGGGGTTACTTCCCACGGTCGTGGACCGTCAGCTGTGGACTGGGTACGCAATGAAAATGACCGGCGGGTCATCGATGCCATGCTCCGGATGGACCCGCTAGGTGTCATTCAAGAAGGCACCCGCAATGACAACGCTTGCTGCAGTGGTGCCGCGGCAGCAGCCATTGCCGCTGGAAAAGCCTTGGGCGCCCAACATGCCGAAGAGCTGGTCTATGCCACCAGTTACGATAAGCATCCGGGAGACAGTTTTGTGGGATATGTGGGGGTGCTGTTTTAACACTTGCTCTGCAGTTCCGCCAGGCGCTGGCTCACCGTCACCGGATAGGGTTCCGGATCCATCAGGCGTTTGTAGCGCCCATCCAGCCGTTTGAAATTCTCGGCAAACCGACCCCTGATGGCTTCCAGCGTGGGCATGTCCCCCACGGGGCGCCCTGCCTGCATCACCGGTTTCAAGAGCGGCTTGGCGCCGGGCAGCCTTTCTTGCCTGGTACCGATAAGATCGCCAGCGTAGGAGCCGTCTTGATCAACCTGGCGGAAGACCTGCTTTTCACCGGCCAGAGTGACCTTGCCCGGGCTGACTTTGCGCACGTCGCGACCTCCCAGACGTACCATTTTGTACACCATGTCAAGGTAGGGGGCATCGGCCGACACCCCCATGCGGGTGCCCACACCGAAAGCATCAATGCAGGCGCCGTCGGCAATCAGTTGGGCCATGATGTGCTCATCGAACCCGCTGCTGGCAAAAATCTTAACCTCGGGCAAACCGGCGTCGTCGAGGATGCGGCGCACCTGCCTGCTGAGGGCAACCATATCCCCGCTATCCAACCGGACACCCGACAAGGCATTGCCGGCCTGCTTCATTTGTGTTCCTACGATGGCGGCATGCCTGGCACCCGCTATGGTATCGTAGGTGTCGATCAGAAACACGGCGCTATCCGGAAAGAGATTCGCGTAGGCCCTGAAGGCGTCGATTTCGCTATCAAACGCAGTAACGAAGGAGTGGGCCATCGTTCCGGACGTGGGGATGCCCCAGGTTTTTCCGGCCAGTACATTGCTGGTGCCCGAAAAACCGGCCAGGTAGCTGGAGCGAGCCACGGTCATCCCTGCATCACTGCCCTGGGTGCGCCGCAGGGAGAAGTCGACAACGGGTCGGCCGGCGGCGGCATGGACGCAGCGGGAAGCCTTGGTGGCCAGCAGGCTGGCAACGCCCACCGTGTTGATCAGGTAGGTTTCAATGATCTGGGCCTCGATCAGCGGTCCCGTCACCTCAAGCACCGGTTCATCGGCAAAGAAAATTTCGCCTTCACTCATGGCCATGACATCCCCAGTGAACCTCAAGGTGGCCAAATGAGACAGAAAATTTCGATTGAAGCGCTTGGTCCGGGCCAGCCAGGCGATTTCCTCGTCGCTGAAGGCGAAGCGGGTCAGGGCATCCACGACCGCCTGCTGACCGGCGGCCACGAAATAATTGCGTTTGGGATGGGCTCTTGTAAAGAGAGAAAAGGTGGCCGGTTTATCCAGGCCCTGATCGAAGTACCCGGCGGCCATGGTCAGTTCATAAAGATCGGTCAACAGTGGCCCGGGAAATTCGGGAAAACTCATTGGATGGTGGCTCCGTACAATCGTTTCATACGCTGGAGAGCAAAACGGTGGGCTTCGGTGTCAAAATCGGCCACCCCGGCTTCGGGCACTGTGGCCCGGTAGTCCCGATTGGCCAACCCACCCACGGTGTCCATCACGCAGATCGAGGTGCACACGCCCACCACCTCGACTTCGTCGGGCCCGTAGGCTGCCAGAATCTTCTCCAAATCGGTGCCATAGAAGCCGCTGTAGCGGGTTTTGGCAAGTACCTGGTCGCCCGTTTGAGGCGCCAGGTCGTCAATGATGCGACCTCCCCAGGTGCCGGCGATGCAGTGGGGTGGAAATTTTTCAAACTCACGATCATCTTCTGCGTGGGCATCGTGGAGAAATACCACCAAATTGCCTGCCCGTCGATGGGCTTCAAGCCGCAGACGCACGAAAGATACGATATCCCGGGCGCTCTGTCCGCAGTAGAGCGCCCCTTTTTCGTCGATAAAGTCATTGAGCATGTCAACGACGATTAATGCTGATTTGGTCATGCGTATACCCCTGTTTCACGGCTGGTACTTACCCCCGGTAATTGCCATCCGACAGCTTTATGGGACAAAATAAACCGCAAACAACCATTTGTAAACACAGCCAAACAAACCTAGCGACCCGTTTTATGGATGAACCCTTTTTGGCCGGCGGATGTTGATTAACCCGGACATGCCTGATATTACAGGTTTTCAGCAAGAGGGGGCCATGGGTGCGTCATTGGACGACAACAGGTCTTATTGGCTTATATCTGTGAAAATACCCAGCAATGCCGGCCTTGAACATCGGGTTGAAGTTGATCGATCGAGAAAGGAGAGGACATGAAAATTGTGGTGTATCTCTTGGGTTTTTTGTGGGTCGCCGCCGGAGCTGTCGCCATCCTCTACACGGAAGACTACAAGGCATATTTAAGGGCCCTGGTGGCGCGCCTGGACCGCTTGGTTCTGGCCCTAATCCCTGTCGTCTTCGGGGTGCTGCTGCTCTTTGCCGCGTCGTCAACCACCCACGCCTGGTTTATCGGACTAATCGGTGTGCTGGGCATCGTCAAGGGCGCCCTGATCTATTTCAATCCCGGCGGTTTTGTCGAACTCAGCATGGACTGGCTGGAATCACTGTCCAACCAGGGATACCGGCTGATGGGCGTCATCGTTCTCGTGCTGGGAACGGTGGTGATTTCCTGGATCCAATAACCGGTGAATGGGCGTCAACAAGCGGGTGCTGCCGTATTGCGGTGGTCTCTTTTCGTCTTGATGCTTGCCGGCCTGCCGTTGCTCGGCATCGCCGCCGCCGGCCGCGACCCGACCCCCTATCTGGAGTTCCCGCCGCTGACCCGCTACGTCCAGCATGCCGGGTTTTCATGGGCTTGGTTTACCTTTTTTGCAGTCGCTAATCTGCTGCTGATGGGCGGCCTGTTGTGGGCGGTTTGCTGCGGGTGGAGGCACAAGACGGCTGAAGCAGACCGGCATGGCACGGGACACTTTCCCTGGTGGGGCTGGGCAGGCCTTTGTCTGTGTCTGGCCGCCTGGCTCATGGCCTGGCAGCGCTTCACGTGGTTCTGGCTCTTTCAGCCGCACACTTTTCTGCCCATCTGGGCGGGCTTCATTCTGTCGATCAATGCCGCCACCGTCAAACGCAGCGGCAGCTGCCTGTTGCTGCGCCAGCCGCTTGGTTTTCTGATGCTATTCCCAGTCAGCACCGGGTTCTGGTGGCTTTTCGAATACTTCAACCGTTTCGTTCAGAACTGGTACTACACCGGCATTGAAGGCATGGGGCCCACCGAGTACAGCTACTTCTCCAGCCTGGCATTTGCCACGGTGCTTCCCGGGGTGCTCAGCATGATCGACCTGCTGCTCACCTTCCCCGCCTTGGGAGACGGCCTTAAACGCTGTAAACCGGTCCGACTGCCGTCCGCGCGCTGGATACCGGTAACAGGTCTTTTTACGGCGAGCGTCGGCCTGGCCCTGATCGGTCTCTTTCCCGATCAGCTCTTCGCCCTCTTGTGGGTGTCTCCCCTGTTAATCATTCTCTCCATTCAGCGCTTGGCCGGCCGCCCCACCTTGCTTCTCCCTTTGAGGGGCGGTGACTGGCGGCCGGTGGTGGTTCCTGCACTGGCCGCCCTGCTCTGCGGATTCCTCTGGGAGATGTGGAACTATTTCAGCCTGGCACGCTGGACCTATGCCATTCCCTATGTTCAGCGCTTTCATCTGTTCGAAATGCCCATTTTGGGATATGGGGGGTACCTGCCCTTCGGCTTGGAATGCCTGGTGGCCGGCTCCCTGGTGATCGGCGATCCGTTCGAGAAGGTGGCGTCCTCTTAAACCCGCGTGGGGCGATTGTCGCGCTTGCCGCCGAACCCGGGTGCGACTTCGTCAGAATCTGGATGCAATCAAGCAGGGGGCAAAACCTTGAAGACGGTTTCGCGGATATTTTTCTCCAGGTTCGGTGACATTTCTTTTTCAAGGCCGATATTCCGATTTTAAATGGAATTGTAGTCACTTCGACGGCATGGACTGGGCCCAGAACCTCGGTGAGCAGACCATCTTGAAATTTCTTGGACCCGGCAGGGACTGGGAGCAGCTGGTGGATGATAAAAACGGCAACTACGATTATCTCATGCAATCAGATCTGGATTTGAACAGTCCCGCGGTGCGCACCGAGCTGGCCCGCTGGGGGGCCTGGTATCTGGAGACCACCGGGGTGGACGGATTCCGGCTGGATGTGGTCAAGCACATTCAGTTCAGCTTTTTCCGCACCTGGCTCGACCACCTGCGCCGGATCGCCGGGCGGGAACTTTTTGCCGTGGGTGAATACTGGAATCCCGATGATGTGCACGCCC
>JASFFF010000230.1:0-6387 GCA_050124445.1 Desulfosarcina sp. | reverse complement strand
CCAAGGTCCGCGGAAAGCTAGGCGCGCATGTAAACACGTTCCTTACCCCGTCGGCACTGAAAAAAATCCGCCGCCAAACCCTGGCAGCCACGTTCGAGCTGCTGAACGCAGAACTTGAAGCGATCTACGGCCGCCCCATCGATTGGCAACAGTTGCTGGAACCGGCCGGTTGCCCGGCGGAGGCATTGCGCCATTACGTTAAGGAGGCTGAAACCGGCGACGCCCCGGAGGGGTCGGTAATCTGGCAGACAGTGCTGTATCAGGCCTTTCCCTACATAAGGGAGTGGTACCTGAAGCTGACGGATCACGACCGCCAACGCTTTGATCGCGACTACACATCGGCTTTCTTCGCCCACGCCGCCACGCAGCCCCGCATCAACGCCGCCAAACTCCTCGCTCTATTTAACGCCGGTCTCGTCAGCGTTGTCCGGCTTGGCAGACGCTACCGCTTCTACCGGGATGACCGCCACGGCCGATATTGCTTCGATTACACGGACCGCAATGGTCAAATAAAATCGGATCGCTATCGCTATGTGGTCGATGCCCGCGGGCAGCCAACATCCCTGGCCACAGACACCTCCGAGCTCGCACGAAACCTGCTCGCTTCAATCCACGCGCAGGGCAATCAGCAGCCAGCCGATCGGGTGCCTGTTTGGCGACGACATGCCGCCACAGGGGACCGGGAGCCCCTATCCGACGCGGCCCAGCACGGCAGCATTCGCATCGACCCCCAGACCCACCGGGTGGTGCGGCCCGACTTCGGACCGGGTTCGGCCGTTTATGCCGTTGGCGCCATGACCAGGGGCCAGATCATCGATACCAGCATGGCACATGGAATCTCTCGCTCGACCGCGACGATAGCGGATGATCTGATCCACACCTTGTCAGGGTGGCGATGAGGGTCACCCTGAGGGGGTCATCATCAACCATTGGCCAGCCGGAGTCTGTAAAAATTGCATACCAGGAAATTCTGCTTGGATTGCCCTGTTAAATACCGTGATTTTAAATGGTAACAATCACCAGGGACCTGGCGTGTCACTCCAGGCGCCGGCGGATTCAACCCTAATTGGGCGAAAGCTGGAGCGCTTCAGAGCCAAGGCAATAGGGGTGAAGCCGTTGTCGTCTATTGCGAACTCCTGACAACGCCGTGGCCATGGGCTATTGCTTTGGCGGTGCGGCTGTACTCGAGTGGGCGCGATCCGGAGCCAATCTGAAGAGGTTTGCGACCTTCCACGGCGGTCTGAAAACGCCCCAAGGGCAGAATTACAGCCAAATACGCGGCATGATCCTGGTTATGCATGGCACGGCCGACAGCGCCATCTCCATGGATCAGTTCGCCGGGTTGGCCAAGAAGCTCGAGACGGCGGGGGTCGATCATGAGATGATCACCTACGGCGGGACCCAGCATGCCTTCACCGTATTCGGGGGCAGCCGCTATCAGGGGACGGCCGACAAGCAGTCCTGGAAGCGCTTTACTAAATTTCTAGCCGACCATTTGAAAAAATAGGTTTTCAAGCGCGTCTTCCATCGCGCGGTGGGCGACAACCACCGTCGGCGGTTGACCTACCTTCAATTTCATCAGGCATCCCTGGGACGAAATTGCACCGTAAAATGAAGATTCCTGATTCCCAAACGATCCAGCGGTATGACCACAGAGTGATCTTTCGTCAACCCCGGAGGGAACGATACGGATATGGGCACCTCGCCCGATATGGCCCCCTCTCCCGCACATCGATGACAGTCATAGAATCCGACATGCCCATATCCCCCGCACGTCGGACAGATGGTTCGCGCCGGAACCATCACCCTCACATTACCGCCGCTGAGTGCCTGATCCCTGGTCAGCGGCACGTCAAGGGTCAGATTTTGTATCCGTCCCGATTTCGTGGGTTCGACTGAAGAAAAATTGCTCCAGAGCCAATCAAAGATTTCATCGAAGGACGGCGCAAAGGACTCAAAGGAGCGAATGGGGGATATGGAACCCATATCGACGGGACCGCTCTCCGGAATAAGGGGTTCTGGCGCTGGGTGTGAACGTATCGCCGAGGGCCTTCGAACCCGTATATTCGACAGTGTTTTTTCGTACGCGCGTCGTTTTACTGGATCACCCAGGATGGCATAGGCTTCCTGAATTTGTCGGAATGGTTCACCGCCGCCCCGGTAATGATCCGGGTGGTACGCTTTGGCCAATCGACGATAGGCCGAATGGACTTCGGCCGGTGTTGCGTTCGACGTCACCTCGAGAATTGCGAAATAGCTTTTGGCCATTGGCAACCTCCTTTTTTTGTTTAAACTTGGCTTCAGATTTTAGCGTGGTCAGGCCTAAGGCGATAGATTTGAGTGCTCGGTGAAGAGAAATGCCCATGGCGGACAAAAGGGCGTGGATGTCGACGCCAAGGTGCATCTTATTGCCGCTGAATGGATCGCACGGAGCAATCCGATTGGCGCGGGCGGCGGCGACTGCCAGGCCGGATTGTTTTCCGATGTCATCGCTTTCGGCAAGACTTGGTAACAGTGGCGGGGAAACGAGACCTGCAATTAAAGTCGCCTCGGTCGCTTGATCAACAAGCAAAAGATCTTCCGTGTATTCTGCTGAATGGTGAACGCACGATTCACTTATTGCGAAATCATGTGTGTAATTCACCGGATCGGAATCGGCCACCTTTAGCGGGTGGCATGTTGTCTCGTTAAAGAGGCTGTCATCAGCCAATCCCAGAAGATAGCGATCCATCTTTTTGAAACGTCCGGAATTAACTAAATGTCAACGTATCCATCAGGGGAGTCGGCGGTAACGTCCTTCTACAGCTGATCTGGCAGGAGCAGTCTGCCCAACTTGATCATTTGATCGCAGTAAATTTCGAAGTGTCTCAAGGCCAACTTGGATGGCAGAAACCGACCGTTCTCCCACCGATTGACGGTGGCAAAACTCACCCCGATCGCCCTTGCCAAATCCTCCTGGCTAAGGTCCAGTTGAATCCGAACTTCCTTTACAAGAACAACGAAATCGTAATCATTGATCCACAACGGCTTTTCCTATTTTATCAACGACCTTGCTGAGGAATGGTTAAAAGTGAATATAACACCTGATATAACATGTGCAAGAAAATGGGATGAAAAGTCGAGCTTCCTGCAAAGTGCGAAGATGGACAATTTGGATAGCTGACTGCCGATTGCATATTCAGCATATTACGCTGACCGTTCACATTTATGGTCCGAACCGGTAGACCGTGAAAACCCATTACCACTCGATGGCTTCGCGGTTGCCCGGGTCGATAGCGATAATCATAAGTATCCTTTCCGCTGGCTTTGTGTATCAAAAGCCTTTTCATTCAGCGGTTGGTTTGGTTTCGCTTCAACGCACCAATAGAGAATTCGGATAACTGCTTGCCTTTGTTGACTTGTTTTTTCATGTCGCCATAGGCTTTTGCGTAGGTCGAAATCACTGCGGTCAGTGTCTGACAAAGCGCATCTTCTTCCCCCACCAGCTTTTTGACGTCATCCAAAAGCGCATTTCCCTGCTTGAAATGGGCGGCAATTTTGGTCAGTGCTTCTGCTCGCCTGCGCTGTCGAATGCGCTCTTTTTCGAGAACAGGTAACAGCCGTTGAATCGATCGTTCGATAAGATCGTCCCTCGACGCTGGCGCGTGTTTGGCGACCGCATCCAAGGCGGCCAACGATCGTTTACTGACGACGAATGTTTTTTGTATGCGCTGTTCTTTGATGGTGGTGTTAGACGGTGACGACTGCGCCATGGCGTGCAAAGCCGCCTCATCTTCCATGAGGTAATCGAAGAGCGATTTTTGCTTGATTCCCAACTGGGAAGCCAGGACGCTCAACAATTGTATGGCCGTCGGGTGCAGCTTGAACGTGGCCCGCACCGATTTTTTTCCCAACAAATCCGCAATGCCCGTCAATTGCAAAAATTCATCAGTATCATTTCGCTTGTTCGATTCAATCATGTTGCACCAAATACATTATTATTGATTTTTTATATTTTTAGTAATTTTTAACCTAAATACAATATCAAAAATTTCAAGGGCCAATTTGCCGAAAATAAAAGGTCAATGATTATGGGTTGGGAGCGACATCTAATCGAAGGACTGCCCGGTTGATTCTGCCCGTGCGACGGACTGAGACACAGTCGATACCCTTATGAATGCCAGATGCAGGCCTACCATGGGGCTTTGTTCAACATTTTCGGCCGCACCCTTGTCAAGCTACCAAAATATGAATGGACGCATCTTGACAGCTAAAAAAGTTACATTATTATATTATTAAAAAATAAATAGTAATTAATTAAGACTTGAATTGTTTAATTGATAGCGGCATTTGGCCATTGGGCATTTTGCCCATAAAATAAACGTATGAGAAAAGGAGGAATGAGCCATGTTTGCAACACGACTGTTCAACTATCCGTCAATGGGTTGGCGGCATCCGTTCGCCGAATTGGAGCGCATGTCCCGCCAGATGGATCGCCTGTCCCAAGGTCTGATGGGCAGATCGGGGTTGGGCTGGCGCCCTGCCAAGGTATTTCCGGCGATCAACCTGACCGAGGATGCGGATAACTACTACGTGCGGGCGGAGCTGCCGGGCATCAAGGCCGACACCCTGGACATTCAGGCCGTCGGCAAAAATCTGTCCATCTCGGGTGAACGCACCATCGCGTCCGAAGGCGAAAGTGTGCGGTATCACCGCCGGGAACGTGAGGCAGGCAAATTCTCTCGAGTTATCGGCCTGCCCGGTGATATCGATACGGACAAGGTGGACGCCAAGCTGGCCCATGGCATGCTGACGGTGACCATTTCCAAGGCCGAAGCAGTCAAGCCGAAACAGATTACCGTTAGTTAACTCAAGCCATATTACAGGAGGAACGAAAAATGAGTGATGCCAAAGCGCTTCAGGTAAAAGACAAACAGGAATTGGCCGCGCCGGCCGAGCAGACTCGGCCGGGTGTGGTTTTTACACCGGATGTGGATATCTTCGAAAATGATCAACAGATCACCCTACTGGCCGATATGCCGGGTGTGGCCTCCGATGATATCACAATCGATTTGAACGACAATGTGCTGAGCATTTCCGGAGAGGTCAAGCCATTTGAAGGCAGCAATGAAACCGATGTGCTGATCGAGTTTGAAATCGGGCGCTATTCCCGCCAGTTTACCCTTTCCGAGGTCATCGACCAGAGCAAGATTGAAGCCAAGCACGAGGATGGGGTGCTTCGCCTGACCCTGCCCAAGGCGGAAAAGGCCATCCCCCGTCAGATTGCTGTGACCGCTGGATAATAGGAATTAATGTGGAGACCCGAGCGAATCGGCATCGGGTCTCCCGTTGATTACCAGGAAAAGCGGTGTACATGGCTGACAAAAAATAAAGAATCCCGCCATATGCCTTTGATTGGCTGGCTTCGAAAAGGAAAACAGGCACAATTCATTGATCGGTCAAACATTGAAACGAAAGTTGATGATGTCTCCATCGCTGACCGCATAGGTTTTACCTTCCAGCCGCACCGTGCCTCTTTTGCGGGCCTCGGCATAGGTGCCGGCTTGCATGAGGTCGTCGTAGGCCAGCACCTCGGCGCGGATGAAGCCTTTTTTGATGTCCGAATGGATCATTTCGGCCGCATCCACGGCGTGGGTCCCCCGGCCGATGGTCCACGCGCGCACTTCGTCCTCACCCACGGTGAAAAAAGAGATCAGCCCCAACAGGTCGTATGACTGTTGAATGACACGGTCCATGGCCGATGCGGCAATATTGAACTCGTTTAGAAACTCCTGGGCTTCGTCGATGGACATCTGGGACAGCTCCTGCTCCAGCTTGGCCCGGATCACCATACATGTTTCCCCTTCTGGAAGTTGGTCGGCAGGAGGCAGGGCATCGTCTTCGTCTTCGTTGTTGAGTAGAACCAACATGGGCTTGGCCGACAGAAAGGCAAACCCGCGCAGCAGTTTGGCCGTGGCGATCGCCGAATCCCGGCGCAGCGGCGTTTCGCTGTCCAGCAGCTGCTTGCAGCGCACCAACAATACCTCCTCCTCGGGATTGGCTTTCTTTCCCCGCCGTTCATCCAGGGCCAGCCGCTCCAGCCGTTTTTCAACCACGACCAGGTCAGAGATGATCAACTCCTGATCGATGGCCGCCGCGTCCGCCTTGGGCGAAGGTGGATCAAGGCCGTAGGCGCTAAAATGACGCACTGTGTGAATCAGCGCATCGCAGTCGCGCACCTGTGTCCAGATGCTTGGGTCCTTTTTGGCCGCGCCGCTGTATTCCCCCTTGCCGGGTAGAAAATAGGCCACCTGGGCAAAAATGGTTTTACGCGGCTGGTACATGCCGCTTAAGGTATCCACCCGCGAATCGGGCACGGTAATGGTGCCAATACGGCTTTCCTGACGG
>JASFFF010000229.1:0-6432 GCA_050124445.1 Desulfosarcina sp. | reverse complement strand
AACGGTTAATTATTATGGTAAGGCCGCTTGTCTAAAGTGCAATGGGTTACCACTACAAGCTTGATCTTTGGGCATCTGGCACTCACGCGTCAATCGGTCATCAGGGCCACAGCAGCAGCCCCCAGACCGGCGCTGGCACCAATAACCGGAGAGATGTTGACCACGCAGGCGGGTTCCTTTTGACAAAGCGCTGCCATTCGTCGCACGTACCAGTCGGCAGCCGACCGGTTGTTGGCATGCAAAACGATGTAGTTCCAAATGGTTTGATTATCGTTGATCTGTTTCACATGGCGCATCACTTTGTGCATATTGGCTTGTTGACCATAGGTTTTTCCCAAGAGCATCGAATTCCCGTTTGGATCCATGGATACAATTGGATTCAGGTTGAGGAGTCTGGCGATAACCCCTTTCAGGGGCGACACGCGGCCACCCCGGACCATGTATTTCAACGTTTTAACACTCACCAGGATGTGCGTATGACGGACCCATTTGGCTGCTTGGTTGACAATAGCATCGTATGGGTCTCCCTTCTCGATGGCGCGGGCGATGCGCAGCACGATCAGTCCCAGGGCACCGGATACTGTCTTTGAATCGATAACCGTGATGGGTGTGCCGGTCGCCGCACTCACCGTTTCGGCGGCCTTGCGGCTGTTGAAGCAGGTCCCGCTGAATTTGGCGGTTAAATGAACCGCGATGACAGCATCGTAGTGTGCTGCCAAATGCGTGTAGAGATTCTTGAATGCGATTTCGTTGATCTGGGCCGTCGTTGGGTGATCCCCAGCATCGTTCAGACGCCGGTAAAAATTCCGGGGACGCATGGTGACCTTGTCCAGATAGTGATTGGGACCAAAGAAAATATTGATCGGCAGCAGATGGACTTGATAATTGTCGATCAGGTCCGTTGCCAGATCGCAGGCCGAATCCGTTACCAGGGCAATATTCCATTTGCGATGGTAAATGGTCTGGCTTTGTCGAAGCATGTCGTCCGCTTTTTGGAAAGTGATCGTTGCGTGGTTTTGAAGCGTATCGAACAACCGGTCCGGACGGGTGGTATGAACATGCAGTCGGCTGGCTGTGGATGCACCGGCGACCACCACAGAGTCGCCGTGATTTTGCAACATGGCGGACAATTGGTTTTGATCCAGATCGACATTGCGGATCATGGCTTCGGTACAATAACGATGGGTAATTTCTCGCGGAACATGCCTTTTTTCGGCGGCGGCATGCTCGCCTTCGGGCATTCGGGGGGCCTCGGCATGGGATTTGATGAGATGCCTGATATTTTTATGGCGGATACAGTCGATGATGCCTTCGATAAAATACGCGAAGGCATTGGCGCCGGCATCGACCACATTGGATTTGGCCAGGATGTCCAGCTTTGACGTGGTTTCGGCCAGCGTCCGCTCCAAAGTGGCTTTGGAATTGAGAAACAGCTGGTTGAAATCGGTCACAGCGCTCCGATTGGCGTAAATGAAATCGGCCCAGGCCCTGACCATGGTCAGCATGGTGCCCTCCACCGGCTGTGCCACGGCCTTGTAAATGTAGCTTACCGATTGTTTAATGCTCTGGGCAAATTGGGCGATGGTCACGCTGGCCACCTCGGTCGTTTCAACGTTCACCCCGTAAATAAATTGAGCAAAAATGATTCCCGAATTGCCCCGTGCATTCATCAATGCGCTTTCGGCGATCACGTCAAGTGTCCGTTTGTATGAACGCTCCGGTGTCACCGATTCGACTACCGCGCGCAAGGTGGCGGTCATATTGGCACCGGTATCGCCGTCGTTCACCGGAAATACATTGATGCGGTTCAGTCGTGCCTGATTGGCGATGACTTTCCTGGCGCCGGCGACAAACATGTAATACAGCCGCCTGCCGTCAACGGTGATGATGGGATACGCTTGCATTGGCTGACCTTATCGCGTGCTTGAAAAATGAGCGACATCGCTGTGTTGATGCCCGGGATGAAAAGCGTCGGGGTCCCTATTGGCCGTCAAAGGGTGCGCTCCAAGTTGATGGTCTTCGAGGGACTGAATTGGTTGGCACTAAAGAAATGGATTAGCCGGGAATCATTCCAATCGACCAGCGTATTTACTTTTTGGACACCGATTTGCCTTAGATGGTCCATAAACTCGTTGATCAGCTGCTCGCCGATGCCCTTGTGCTGATGCTTGGGGTCGACACCGATGGTATCCAACCTGGCCTCTTCCTGAAATATGCCATATTCACCCATGTAGAGTTCACCCATAATGAACCCCACCACTTTACCGGCCTCGTCTTCGGCTACCAGTGAGGTGGGCAGATAGTCTTTGGACTTGAATAGCTTTTCAAATTTCAGCTCATAATACGCCGGCCGGAGGGTCTTGAACACTTGGCCGTCGATATCGACCACCGCGTCAAAATCATCGGCCTCCATGAGCCTGATCTTAATGCCGCTTGCGTTCATTGGGGCTCCTATTGGGGTTCATCAACTCGATCCCCAATCCTTATTGGTGGACGTCGTTCCAGGCCATTTGTTTTTCGATGGGTCGGTCAAACATCACTGCAAAGCCCTTGTCTTGAGCGCGCACCACCGTGCCCATGATACCGGGGCTTCTGTCGAATGCAAAAACCGGAAATCGAAGGCTGATCCGTTGCCCGTGTTTAATTGTTCGCCAGGTGCCAATGTAAATACCGCCGGCACTCACATTTTTAACCGAATCCCGATAGGTTCTCGACTCGATGGTGTACTTGGCGGCGAAAAGGGCGGTGCGTCGTGGAAATCGGCGTCTTTCTGATGCAGTGCTCATTGTCCATTCACCTTTGTTCATCCGTGTTCGTTGGTTGCCATACTCAACGGGCCGGTTGCGGTCCTTGCCATCACGAAACACATGCGAAGGGTTATCCCACTTGATCGCATCATTTAAAACCTGTGTCAAGGGCTGGTTATTCTTGGCAATCTGAATGTTGGAGGGATGATTGACGCTGGCCGACAGCTTCAATTGCTTTTTCCAGCAGCCCGTATTTGGTTTCAATTCATCGGGCACTAAGGCGTTAAGATCAGTTCGTGGTTATTGAGCATGAGTTTGCCGTCAATGGTCTCGGCTTGATGGGTCAGGAGCTTCCCGTTCCTGACAAAAAGGCCGGTCTGCATGCCTGGAACCATCGGGGCTAACAATTTCGGGTTCTCACCGATGAGCTTGACCGGCAGACTGACCTTGGATTTCAGGTAGAGATAGTCAAACAGCCGTTCAGGCTGACCGGCAATCGGAATGAATTCCACGAAACGCATATCCTTCAACAGGCGCAACGTAAGCTGGCCGTTGATATTTCCAGCAGGCAGGTTGGCGCGCAAGTCCGAGATTTGAACCGTAAGGCCCGCTTTGAGCAATTTTTCGTACGCGGCCATCATTTGAAATCCGATTGTCGCCAGCTGCTGATTAACGGATGCCTTGGCCATTTCAGGAGCGTTCTCATAAGATGCCATGTTGGCCAAATACTCAGACATGCTTTGGGTAACCATCTGCATAAACGCTTCATATCCGTTTATGTCCAATCCCTTGGTGGCAAAGCGGACCGATGACTCGTCGACGACCGCGTTTTTGGCATTGAAACGGTCAACTGAAAGCCATGCCTCTGCGGACAAGGTCCGTTGATCATCGTCGACATTGAGAATATAGCTGCCTTCCATGCCACTGATTTCAAATTGACCGTCTTTTTCCTTTCCGCTAATCTTTTCTACGTCAAAGCGAATGTCTCCATTCCAGATATGTGTCGAGACCATGTTTAGGTTCGAAGCCACGCTGGCTCGACCAACGCTCAGGGTCTCACCGGCTGACAGGCCCTGCCAGCTTCCTGAGGAAACGAACTCAGTAAGATGGCGGTCCGTGGCAACAACCAGGCTGCCCGGTTTTATTTGTATTGTTACACCTTCAACCATGGCAGAAAAGGCATCCACAATAACGGTGGTCTCCATGTTGCCGAAGAGGCGGTATACGGTAGAAATGTGGACTGGATCCTTGCCCTGCAGCATTTGATTCACAAACGCGGCATACCAGGGGTTGTCTGCAAGGCTGGTGGTTGAAACAACGCCGCCAAACCCATGTTTGGCATGATCCGTAAAGACCACACCATCAATGCGATACAAGGCGTTGAGTGCGCCAAAATCGATTTTCCAATCGATATCCGATGTTAAATAGCCCCGGTTGTAATTGACGATTTCCAGTGAATATCCGGCCCCGGTATCCGCGTGTAAAGCGTTTATGTTCGCAAACGCCCTGCGGATGGTTGTTTCCATTAGCAGACCATTTATGAAAGGGATAAATGCCACCAAGACCAGGATCAACGTCAGGGCCGCAACGATTTTTCTCATTTTTTCTCCTTTCGCTGTTATCGGTCGCCATGTTCGCTTGGCATGCCTGTCTTTGAAAGGAAAGCAAAATCTGTGCAGTGCCATTTGGTCAGCGTCGATAGATATATCGGTAAACCAGCACATTGAAAGATGGAAAAGTAACGCGGACGGGATCTGAACACATTAACGCGTTACCTGGAGGCGGGCATTCAGTCGCAGGCGACCGACAGCGTTTCTTTGCCGAGATACTGGTCGCGCCGTACGCGATCAAAAGCATCATCTCCGAGGGCACACGCACGCTTGATGCTAAGTGGGTCCCATATGCGAATGTTGCCGTCATCACCGGCGGTGGCAACACGTTCGCCGTCTGGATGAGGTGTGATTCGCCAAGATGTCCCTTGGTGGGCGGGCCGGGGATCGTATAATCGTCTGCCTGTCCCCGTATCCCACCAATGAATCATCCCCTGGCGATCAACAACCACCAAGGTTACCCCATCGGATAAATAGGCCAAATCTGTGGCACCTGCCATGTGACCGGTGAGGGATGCCTCTAGGTCACCCGAACCGAGGTTCCAGATAGTGACCACTTCTTCGCTGGAGGCCAGGGCCAGACGACGCATGTCCGGGCTGAAAGCAGCACTCCACTGGACATCGCTGCCGGCTTGGATCTCATGTACGACGCTGCCGCCCTCAAGCTTCCATACCCACGCCTTGCCGTTGGTCCCTGTTCCTGCAAGTAGGTTGCCGTCCGGCGACACTATCCCTCTGGTCAATCGGCCATTGGGAGGTGAAACTGTTGTTGTCAACGTGCCGGAATCGGTCCTCCACATACGGACATGCTGATCACTGGTGCTGATGAGTTGGTCGCCACCGGCATTAAAGGCCAATGACCAGATGGACCCCTCGTGGGCATCTATGACGCGTTTAGATGTTCTGTTTTCCAGGCTCCACAGGCGGATTTTTCCGGATCGGTCGCCAGAGGCCAGCACCCGTTGATCTGGCGAAAATGCGGTGGCCCACACGGGTTGCGTGTGTCCTTCAAGAACCATCGATACCGTATGACGATCCAGGTCCCAAACCTGAACGCGGCCGGAATCGTCACCAGCTGCCAAGCGTCTGCCATCATGGCTGAAGGCGACGCTTTTGGCCGATTTACCGACCACTTGCCACTCATCGAAAAGGGGATGGCCGGTATTCAATTGCCACAGTCGAATGGTTTGGTCCCGGCCAAGGGTCGCCAATCGTCTTCCATCGCTGCTGCGCTCAATGTCAATGATGGCCTGATTGTGTCCGCGTGGCGTGCTAAAAAGGGTTTCCCCCCGTTCCACATGCCACAGGCCAATGGCCCCTCGGTCATCCCCGCCGATCAAAATACGACCGCCATGGAAACTGAAGACCACTCGTCAGCTGATCAGGCACATCGACCGATTTCAGTGCCATGGCCTGCCGGCGGCCGACAACGACCTGCGGCAAATTAGAAGGGTCAGGACATACCGGGCGCATCGATTACTGGTTGCCCAGTCCCTTGAACAGGCCCTTGACGCCTTCCTGGATCATCCTCTCAGCATCTTCCTTGGGGGGGATCATCGTTTTCAGAGCATCCTTGTCAGGAAGCGGCTGATTGAGCATGGCTGTAAGATCGGGCTTGAACGAAGGCGATGTAAAACTCCCGCTAATCAACACGGGCACCGTCAACCCCGATCGCTGGGCCGTGTCACCCTGGCCTTTGATGGTTGCCACAAATTTGGGTTCGACGCGAAAATTGAGGGTTTCCTTGGAAAGATCAGCCTGGCCGGCGGCCAGCACCCGCAAAAGAGGGGAGGTGAGTCTGGAGGCGTCCGTCTTGAACAGTCCTTTGGTGATCGCAAAGGGCACCAGCAGTTCCGCGAAGTCGGTCCGCGGTTTTTCCGAGGGCGCCTGGCCGAGCCCGTAAGCGGTCTGCACGTTGCGTACCATCGAAGCGAGATCGATGCCGACAATGGCACCGTCATTGAAGCGCAGGTCACCTTTGCCGCCAAGTGTCTGTCGAACCATGTCGGGAGCGTCCCCGGTGAAGCTTAAATCGATATCGGCGGCCAGCGTGCCCTCCATCAAATCCTTGGTCA
>JASFFF010000228.1:0-6482 GCA_050124445.1 Desulfosarcina sp. | reverse complement strand
GCAGGAGATGGTGTGTATGGATTGCCATTCTCAACGCGAAATGCACGGCGATGGCACAGCGTATGTCTCTTTGAAGCAAACCGGCGCCATGGACACCGCCTGTGAGAACTGTCACGACGAAATAACCCCTTCTGAGTCCCATAGCGTGCACAACGATCGACTGGACTGCAAAGCCTGCCATTTAAGGCATGTGATCAGTTGCACGAACTGCCATTTTGACACGCTGGTAAAAACTGGTCGGCGCAAGGCCATTCCCGTCTCCGGCTGGCTGTTTCTAATGAACTATCAAGGCAAAGTGACCTCGGCCAGCATGCAAACATTCGTCACCGGTAGAAATCAAACATTTCTCATGTTCGCCCCGCATATGAGCCACTCCATTTCTCGAAACGGTCGCGCCTGTGAAGATTGTCACGGAACGAGAACAGTTGAACAGGTATCCAAGGGATCCATTCGGCTTACCTGGATAGAGAATCAGAAAGTGGTCAACCGAAAGGGGATCATTCCCGTAGTGGATGGCGTCGATTATCAGTGCGTGTATCAGGATTACAGGGATGGCCAATGGACGCCCATCCAGGATCCACTTGATCCCCTGGTGCAATATGCGGCCTTCGGCAAGCCGATGACAGCGCAACAACTCGATCGAATGCAAAAACAACAGGTTGTTCCACCTTCCCAAATGCAGACCCAATAACCCCTATGTCAAAGGAGAATACGAATGCAAACTATTGAAAAAACCAATAAGAAACCTAAAAGAGAAAAAGACGCGCCCAAGACGCCATCGGCAGCCAGGAAAATGAAATTGGCCGATCCGGTGGCGGCATCCATCGATGAGGCGACGCAGGTGATGCTCCAGCGCGCCCAAAAAATGGAAATAGATACGGTGTTCGATCGGGCGGCCAACATGAAGCAGTGCAATATCGGTGTTCAAGGCACCTGCTGTAAAAACTGCGGCATGGGTCCCTGCCGCCTGCCTCTGCCCAAAAGCGGTATCGAAGGAGCAGACACGCGTAAAGGGCTGTGCGGCGCATCGGCCAACACCATCGCCGCACGCAACTTCATTCGTATGATCGCCGGGGGGGCCGCGGCGCACTCGGACCATGGCCGGGGGGTCGCCGAGGTGTTCTTGAGTGTCGCTCGTAAAGAATCAAACGACTACTGCATCAAAGACACCAACAAACTGCTGGCCATCGCCCCTTATTTTGATGTCGCCACGACCCTCGAGACCAACGGTAGCATGGTTGATCGAGATCCGGACGAAATTGCCCTGGAAGTCGCTCAAAAGGCCCTCGACGAATGGGGAAAAAGCGAGGGTGAATTGAGATACCTGAAGCGCGCACCGGCGCCGCTCTATGAGAAATGGAAGAAAACCGGCGTCCTACCCCGGAACATTGACCGAGAAATCGTCGAAATTATGCACCGCACGCACATCGGTGTGGATCAGGACTACAAAAACCTGATGAAACAGGGGACCCGGGCGGCCATTGCCGACGGGTGGGGCGGGTCCATGCTGGCCACCGATCTGCAAGACGTGCTGTTCGGAACACCCTACCCGCTGCAGTCCGAGGCCAACTTAGGCGTCATGAAAGCCGACCATGTCAACCTTGTCATTCACGGTCACGAGCCGATTCTGTCGGAAATGATCGTTGCCGTGGCCCAAAAGCCGGAAATGATCGATTATGCCAAAACAAAGGGCGCCAAAGGGATTCAGCTGTCCGGGATCTGCTGTACGGCCAATGAAGTCCTCCAGCGCCATGGCGTTCCGCAGTGCGGCACCTTTCTGCAGCAGGAACTGGCCATCATTACGGGGGCCTGCGATGCCATGGTGGTCGATATCCAATGTATCTTCCAAAATGTGGCCAACGTGGCCAACTGCTTCCACACCAAACTGATCACAACCCATCCCATCGCGCGCATGGAGCAGGAGAACGTGATTCACATCGAATTCGACGAACATCATGCCATGGAGGACGCCGAACGGATCGTCAAAATGGCCATCGATAATTTTCAAAACCGCGGGCCGGATGTCATGATTCCCAAACATAAAGGCATCCAGGTGGCCGGTTTCGGAGTCGAAGCCATTCAGTATCACCTGGGTGGCACGTTTCGGGGAAGCTACTACACCCTCAACGACAACATCATCAACGGCCGCATTCGCGGCATTGCCGGTGTGGTCGGCTGCAACAACGCCCGCACCCGTCATAATGAAGGCCACATCCAGGTGGTCAAGGAGTTGATCAAAAACGACGTTATCGTCCTGACCACCGGCTGCAACGGTATCGCTTGTGCCATGGAAGGCTTGCTGACCCCTGAAGCGGCCGGCGTGTTCTGCGGTCCGGGATTGACCGAGATCTGTGAGACCGTAGGCATCCCGCCGGTACTGCACCTGGGTTCATGCGTGGACAACAGCCGTATTCTGCTGGCGGCCACCGAAGTGGTCAAGGCCGGTGGACTGGGCGACGACATCAGTGACCTGCCTGCAGCCGGAAGCGCTCCCGAGTGGATGAGTGAAAAAGCCATCAGCATCGGCCATTATTTCGTGGCATCCGGCGTCTACACGGTCTTCGGCGTCGGTCTGCCGGTGAGTGGGGCGCCTGTATTCCGTAAGTACCTGTTCGAGGATTTTGAGAAGCGTTACGGCGGCATGTGGGACCTGGAGGTCGATCCGGTAAAGCACGCCCGCAAGATGATCGCCCATATCGACAAAAAGCGCAAGGCGCTGGGCATCGATAGGGCCAGGGAAAGGACGCTGGTGGATATGGCTGCACGCAGGGAATTGGAATCCGCTTAACATCGTAAAACACCTACAGGGTAGTAATGAATAAAGTTAGATTGGTTGAAAAAACAGCGAATACCATAATTGAGGAAGCATTGAGATGAATGTGATTGACCTGTTTCGAATCCTCATCCTGAAAATCGATTTAACCCATGTAAATCTGGGTCCAGCGCCAAATTACGAAGGGCTTCGACAGCAGTTGGGACTGACCATTGATGCCGCTTTGGCCGGGCCGAGGGCGGGACAATGGATCGGTGGGCGAACTAAAAAAAAGAAGATCTACTTGTTTTTTAAAGTCAGTGACCCTCCAAAGGCGAGAAATTTTATCATGCGGTCACTGGACAACCATGGCATGCTCGGCAAGGCGAAAATCCGCATTAAAGCCAAACGTATTAAAAGCCGCAATATTGCCGTGGTTTAGGTTGTTGCCTGCCAAATAAGGGTGGTCCGGTCCAGCAACTGGCCAACAGGCGAATTGCCCAATTGTGAACGTATCCATTCAATCATATGAGGATGACAATGAACCAATTCACATCGGGCTCATCGGGGGCTCATACAAAAAAGCAGTCAGTCAAGGCATGCAGGCGACAGCAGGGAGAACGCCGGAACATGCCAGCTAAGGGCTATGCACGTATATCGGTTGTGGGATGGATCTGCCGCCGGGAGCAATGCCGTCGGCGTGATGACAAAATGGAATGGTCGGGACTACCACAAACGATCGATTGAAAGGGATACGATCAATGCAAGCGGCTACCATTGTAAAAAAAAGCATCGCCCTTCAGCAGCAATCATTTAACAACCTTTACGAAACGACCACGTTGATTCAGAATTGCACGCTATGGACCACCGCCTATTGGCTGCATCAAATGGGAATAGACAAACAAAGCCAGGCATCCCTTGATCGGTGTCGGGCCATGCTGAAACCCATACGGGATGACCTAAAAAGGCTGATCAACGAAAACTATGCCGCCATATCCCACACGTTCAACGGATTCTGAACTGTTGATGCGTTGCATGATTGCGTCAGACAGGTATCAATGGGGGTATTGAAATGGAAATCGAAACGCTGGAAAAATTAAGGAGCAAACTTATCATAAGAAGGCGAGATTTAATTGGTGGCTTGGCGAAGTTGACCCACGATTTACACTATCCTGTCGAGCCGCCAAGTGAATTTCTGGAAAAAGCAAAAGCGGAGACCGCTATTTTGATGAAAACCCGTATGGGCGATCGTAGGGACAAAGAATTGAACCAAATCGACCAAGCTCTCAATCGAATAGAAGCCGGGTCTTATGGTATCTGCTTTATTTGTGGCGCACCGATTTCCATTAAGCGCCTGGAAATCGTACCGGAAACAACGCTCTGCCGCAGATGCGCCAAATTAGTCGATGCAGGCAATTGAATGAATCATTCGAAGCATCAAACCTTAGTGCTGGTGCCGTATGTTATTTTTCCCATTATTATGAGGGACAAAGAACCGACAGGCATGTTAAAATGTTACATATGCAACAAGGGAATATCCATGAGGTAAACCATGTACGAGATTAACGTAGATAAGGGAAAATGCAACGGCTGTGGAGAATGTGTCGATATTTGCCCTGAGGAGGTATATGAGTTGATTGATGATAAAGCCTCGCCGGTTAACGGTGAAGAATGTGTTGGCTGCGAAAGCTGTATTGAGGTTTGCGAACAAGAAGCGGTAACCGTGACAGAGATTTGATTAGTTGTCTTCAAGCCGGGTGGATTGCAACCGGTCACAAACGCTACCATTTATGCACTGACGTGCTTTTGCCTTTCCGGCCGTTGGTCGGATTTTCAAGCCACCCGCTGTGCGGGTGGTCGTTGACTTTTTATATATCATCTAATTTACGGATAGTTGAAATTTTACTATACTTTTCATGCAAGATAGTACATAGCCCCGCAGTGCGAACCACGAGAGGGAAGGTATCATGGATATCTCAGATCTCTATGTGGGCTATGCTTTTTTCCATGAACAGGAAAACAATTCTCCTTTGCCATCGGTTTAACGGTCCCGACCACACCAATACCCTCCACTAAGCTGATGCATATCCAGCCCAGATAATTATTAGTATGGCTGAGCAAAGCCAGATCTACGAGCACCTTAGACGGGGTTACAAACAAAAACCGACAATTGGAACCGCATCGTTCTGCGATACAGCTCCAAAAAGGTGCCGTGAGCGGTGCAGTTTCGATATGGTTGACACTTGATTTGGGGTTGTGGTCTATTGATTCAGTGAGGAAAATTTACCGTGAAACCGACATCAGCCTCCCCGGACATGGCGATGGCAGCCGACGATCGGCCCATCCTGATCATTGACGATGAACCGTCGATCTGCGCCGGTTGTCGCATGGCCCTTGAAGAGCGAGGGTATTCGTCAGACACGTGCAGCTCCGGCAAAGCCGGTCTGGATGCGATGGTGAGCGGACGGTACCGTCTCGTCCTGCTGGACATGAAACTGCCGGATATGGACGGGATGGATATCTTGAAGAAAGTAAAAGACACCGGCCTCGATATTTGTGTCATCGTCATGACCGGCTATGCCAGTGTCAAGAATGCCGTTGAAGCCATGAAATTGGGGACTTTCGACTATCTCTCCAAGCCCTTCACTGACGATGAATTGCTGGCGGCTGTGGAGATAGCCATGGAGAATCAGCGTTTTAAGGAGGCGCATCTGGCCATTCGCCGCCAGCAGATCAGTCGCAAGGGCTTTAGCAACATTGTCGGCGAGAACCCAAAAATACTGCAACTATTTGACGATATTCGTAAGGTGGCACCCACTGAGACCACCATATTGGTGAGCGGTGAGAGCGGAACGGGCAAAGAGCTCTTTGCCCGTGAAATTCACGCCCACAGCAACCGGTCGGATCGTCCGTTCATCGTTGTCGACTGCAGCACCTTTTCCCCATCCCTGATCGAAAGCGAACTGTTCGGCCACACGAAAGGCGCCTTTACCGGCGCGGTCCAGAAGCAGGCGGGCATTTTTAGCGCGGCCAGCCAAGGCACCCTCTTTTTGGACGAAGTGGCCAATTTGAACCTTGACATCCAGGCGAAACTGCTGCGCGCCATTGAGACCCATGAGTTCAAACCGGTGGGGGCCGGCCACCTTGAAACGGCGGACGTGCGCATTGTTGCCGCTACCAATCGCGACTTAAAAAACATGCTGGATGAAGGCCGCTTTCGAGAAGACTTGTATTACCGTCTCAACGTGTTCCCCATCCGCATTCCTCCGCTACGGGAGCGGCGCGACGACATTCCGCGGCTGCTGTACCACTTTTTGAGGCGAACCTGCCGCCGGACCGGCAAGCATGTCGACGGTTTTTCGGATGATTCTCTGGAGATGCTGGTCAACTTCGATTGGCCGGGCAATGTACGGCAGCTCAAAAATGTGGTGGAACGTCTGGTTCTCATCACCGACAACCCGATATTGGAATACCGGCACCTTGCGGATCACTGGCAAGCCAAATCGGAGCCACCCCAAGATGATATACCCGCGACTCTGGAAGCGTTGAAAGCGGCCAAGCAGAACCTGCTGGCAAACCAGTTCGGAGAGATCGAGAGAGCCTTCCTTAAAAAAGCGTTGTCTGCGGCAGCCGGCAATATTACCCAAGCGGCACGGCAGGTCGGCATGCAGCGATCCAATTTTTCGACGCTTATGAAAAAACATGGACTCACACCCGGTTCAGGCCAATC
>JASFFF010000227.1:0-6485 GCA_050124445.1 Desulfosarcina sp. | reverse complement strand
CATTGGAAGCGCCACCAGCCGGGCGCCCTCTGGTGTCTCTGGATCCGCGGCACCGTAAATAAACGCGCCCCAGATGGGAATGTCCGTCTCGGCCGATTCAAGCTTCGATCCCAAAATGCCCGGGATCACCACCACCGGATTGCGTTCGTCACCTATATGTTGAGCAGCAACGTTGTAAATGGAAGCCAGGTTCGTCGATGGTTGGTTGCTTGCACAACCCAAAAGGACAAGTGAGGATAAAGCAACAACAATTGATTTCATAGGCGATTGTCCTTTGATTTTAAGCTTCTCCAGACGGTTCAACCGATTTTGTTTGCTCAGTGTGCATGTATACGTCTCGCTGCGGAAATGGGATACTGATTCGTTTTGTTTTGAATTCTTCAAAAATGGCACGGTTCAGTTCATGGATTACGCGTCCGCGGTCTGCAGGTGTCTTGGCCCAGCATAGCAGTTCGAATTCAAGGCTCGAATCCCCGAACCCACGGAATCGCACCCGGGCTTCAGGGTTGTGGGATATGCGTTGATTGGATGCTGCCACCTCAAGTAACGCGGTTTCCACTTGATCCAAGTTTGAGTCATAGGCCACACCCACTTTGATTCGAACCCGGTAGCGGGGTTCCGGCGCACTCTCGTTGATAATCTTGGAGTTGGCCACAATGGCGTTCGGTATGGAAATCTGTTCGTCGTCACGGGTTCGAATCAACGTGCTGCGCACACCGATGTCGACGACCTCGCCGCGTTCACCGGATTCCAAAATTATGTAGTCCCCGGTAGTAAACGGTTTGTCCAAGAAGATATTAACACCACCAAAAAAGTTGGCCAGAGTGTCCCTGGCGGCCAGCGCTACCGCAAGGCCCACGATGCCAGCTGAGGCGAGGAGCGGCGATACATCAATTTTCCAGACCAGCAAAAGCAAGGCTGCGGCAGCCACCAGGACCAGCACACGGCCGATATTTTCGAACATATGGATAATTTGCTGACCCTGTCTGCGTCTTAACCACCATTGATGGCATATGCTTTTCATCAGCCGGCCGAGGCCAACCGTACCCACTACAATCAGCAACGTTTTCAAGATGGCGGTGACAATAAAATTGAGCCGCTGATCGAGATTCATCCACAAGACCGATATGAGGACGCCAATTAAAAGTAAAAGAATCCAGGCAGGACGATGCAGGTCGCCAAGAAACGTGTTGTCAATTTTGACGTTCGATTTTCGGCCAATATAGTTGGTGACCCGGTGGATAAGAAAGTCAACCAGCAAGGCCAGGACGGCAAATAAGGCCAGGATGACCATGGCGCCTATAAAGCGCTGTCCTAGCATCATGCCGATGACTCTGGAAAAGTGGTCAGAGAACTGTTCTATAAGACCTGTCATTTTCGAACCATCCTAAGATATTTTAAAATGGCCAGTGCGCGATGCCACACCCGCTAACGGCACTGACCTATTTTTTGGTGCTCTCGTTTCTCATATCCCATCTTAGCAGAGACGCTGATGGGTAGTAGCATTTTGATATGGTCACTTTAAAAAAGATTACAAACAAAACCGCAATTGGCGGTAAAACTGATGAAAGGCATTGCTTTCGGTTTTGCGCGGCCTTTGCAAGGGCACCAGAATCTCAGATTGAATTCGGCTTGGGTTGGCATTCATGATGAGAATGCGATCCGCCAGGGTAACGGCTTCTGTCAAATCGTGGGTAACAAAGACGATGGTATGGGACAGTTCGGTCCACAAACTTAACAAAAGGACCTGCATCTCTTCTCGCGTCTGGGCGTCCAGGGCGCCAAAGGGTTCGTCCATGAGCAGCACCTGGGGTTTCAATATCAGCACCCGGGCCAGGGCCACGCGCTGTTTCATCCCCCCTGAAATTTCCCTTGGCAAGTAATCCTTGAAGGCGCTCAGCCCCACCAGCTCCAGATAGCGCCGCACCTCCGCATCGATTCGTGATCGGGGGATGATGCCTTTAGTGCCGAAGGCGATATTCTCGGCCACCGTCAGCCAGGGAAACAGAGCGTCCTCCTGAAAAACGACACAGCGATCGGGACCGGCACCGGTAACAGTGCGGTTGTCTATTTTTATTTGGCCATCACTCGGCGGCATGAAGCCCGCAATCAACTTGAGCAGCGTCGTTTTACCGCACCCACTGGGCCCCAGGATACACACCAGCTCCCCGGCCGCCACGTCGAAGCTCACATCGTCCAGGATGTCAGCGACACTGCCGTTCACCGAAAAAGCAAACTTCAGGTTGCGTATGGTCAACCTTGCTGAATAGGGGCTTCGACCGGATTCTTCCATCCGAAAAGGCATGGTCATGTCAATCTCCTAGCCGATTTGAAGCAAAGGCGCAAGGCCCCGATCAACATAATGTCGCTGAGCCGTCCCATTGCAGCAATAACGATGATCCCCACGATAATCACGTCGATGCGGCCCAACATGCGAGCGTCCATGATCACGGCGCCGAGGCCGTTGGGAACGCCGGTCAGCTCGCCCAATACCAAATAGGCCCAGGCGATTCCCAAACCCAAGCGAAGGCCGCTCATGATCTGGGGCATCGCAGCCGGCAGGAGAATGGCGTAGATGCCGCGCAAACGTCTTACCCCCATCATTGCGCCGGCCTGATAAAGAATCGGGTTGACATGGCGCGCCCCTGCCGATGTGTTGATGTAAATGGGAAAAAAGGCGGCTAGCGCGACAAGGAAAACCGTTGTGCGCATGCCAATACCGAACCACACCAGGGCCAGGGGAAGCCAACTGATGCCGGGCACCGCACGCAGGCCGTTGACGGTGGTACTCAACAGTCTACGGCAAAACGGCAGTCTGCCGGAAACGATACCCAGGGGAATGCCCAGGGCTACCGCCAGTAAGAAACCCAGTGAGACCCGCAGTAGACTGGCTGATGCATCGGACAGGAAGCGGCCGGCATAAGGTGCACTGCCGGGCAGGCCGAAAATGTAGTTGTGGCCGGTCTGTGCTATCTTCACCGGGTCGGGCAGCAGGTAATCCGCTACCCAGCCGGTTCGACTAGCCAAAAACCAGGCCGCCAAAAGAAGTGCGGGCAGAACCCAGGCAATAAAGCGAGATCGGGTTAGCGAGTGTTTCAACGTTTTAATGCCACCCGCACCTTCTGGACAAATTGCAGATCAAACAGGGCGTTGTAGTCAGGCTGTCGTTGGATGACGTTTAGGGCCTGCATGCGGGCACCCAGTGCTTTAGCACGCGCGACAAAGGCGCTGTCCATGTCCCAAGCGAGTTCCATGTTGTGGGCGGCCTGGTATAAAACCGCGCGATCTGTTCCAAATGTGGCAGCACGATCAAGCCATTGGGCTGGGTGGTTCTGCAGGAAGCGGGTCGCCTCGGCATGCGCTCTGACCAACTGCAGGACCTGGGCCGGATTCTGCTCGATCATCCCTTGGGTGACGAGCATGCCGGCATTGATGGTGCCCACGCTGTCGTCGTAGTAGGGATAGGCCAGGATGCGCCCGTAACCCTCCTTGACCGCCAGCGTGGGGAACGGCTCACCCGAAAGGAAGGCATCGATGCCACCGCGGGCCAGGGCCAATCCCATGTCGAAAAAATCTACCCGGGTTAGCTGGACATCCTTATCCGGAGAAAGCTGGTTTCGGGTCAGCGCCTCGCGCAGCAGGATCTCATGCATGGTCCCAGGCACATAGCCGATCCGCTTGCCTTTTAGCTCAGCGACACTTTGAATTGGACTGTCTTTCTTGACGACAAGCGCTGAACATTTGTTGCACAGGGCGGCGACCACCACCACGGGCTGTCCCTGGGAGGCCGAGTGGATGGCGTGGGCCAGGGTGGTGCCGCACATGTCGAGGCTGCCGGCCAGCAATGCGGTTTTCTGATCGGCCGGATTCGTGAAAGAGAACACCTCCAGCGGCTGGGAGATAAACTGTTGGTAGTAGAAGGGTTGAATGGTCTGGGCGGTTTTCCAAGTGCCCACGTTGATCTTCGTATCGGCTGCCGCGGCACCCGCCATGAAAACCAGCACCACAATGCAAGCAAACGTTCTTCTCATCATGCCGTATCCTTTCGATCGGTTTGCTTAGGGAAAACAGTTGGAGGGCAATGTCGGATCCCACGCCATCTCTTTCTGGATCGCATGACATTGCGTTACGCTCTGGCCACGCCCCTTTTCGGTATCGGCTTTACCGTCCCGCGGGCTGGCGCCGACCTCCGGGAAAAAAAGGTTGGCACCTGCGAGGAGAGATGCGGTATGGGGCTCATGGGTGCAATGGGCCCGTGGGACAGACCCCATTACCAACCTGGAGACAGCCACCATGCGGGCCATTTCCAATTCGGTAATCATGCCGTAGGGAGTCATGGGCGATCCCGGGAAATTGATGCGGCGCATGATGCCGCTGTAGGTGGCCTCGTATCGGCGGGCCAGGAACATGAGATCCACGATTTCTTCGGGACGGTGCTCTGGCCCCACCGGCTCGACGCAGTTCATCCAGCGCAGTCCGACCTCTTTGACCACCTGGATCGTCTTGATGCGCCTCTTCGGATCAAGGGGCGTGTCGCTGCCCTCGCGAAGGCGCAGGGCGTGGTAGGCGCCGGTGAAACCGGCATCGAGCAGGGCTTCTCCTTCCTTGTGCGTGATATCCCGGGTATTGGCCACCAAGGGAACCGAAACCACCTGCTTGAGCATGCGGCCGATATCGAGGAGGCGCTTGAAGGAGAAGTCGCCGGTTGTCATCATGTTCAGCGCGTCCGCACCCTGGGCCTCAGCCTGCTTGGCCCATGACAGGATCTGCGCTTCGGGAAAGTCGACGGCTTCATGAAAGATGCCGGCTTCCTGGGTCAAGGAGCAGAAACGGCAGTTGAGGGGGCAGGGCGCCACGTTGACCCCGATATGGAAATGGTTTTCGCTCTTGCCCCGGAACTGTTCCCGGGAGAGGCGATTGGCGGTCTCCATCAGGGCGTAGACTTCCTTGGAATGCAGAGGAAGCGCCATCAAGGCCAAAGCCTCGTCACGCTCGACATCGCCTCCGTTCGATGCCTTTTGTAAAACGGCCTCCACCCCCGGCGATAGTTTCCAACCCATGAGTCTCATCCTTTTTGCTATTGCAGCACACCCGGCCAATTGGCATCGGCTTTTTGGATGTGTCCCGGAATATCCTTTTCCCACTTTTGCTTGATTTCGACATTGTAGTTGAGATAGAGCCTGCCATCGACGATATTCCAGGCGTTTTCCGGGTCGACGCTGGCCGTATACCCCTCGGAGACGGCCCAGGCGCAATACCCGCCGTAGCGGGGTGCATATTTGTTTGGATCGGCCTCGAAAAGATCCCGGTTCTCCGCGCTGGCAAATCGCCATCTGGCATCCTTCCATTCGAGCGTATGTGCTTTGGATCCTTTGACCGGTCTGCCTTCATTGTGAAAGGCCACAGGATCGTAACCTTTAATGGCGACCCCCCGCCAGTTTTTGTAGATCTCGCTCTTTGTCTCAGCCAGCGAAGGGGCCGCCACGCTGAAAAACATAGCAGTTGCGACAACCAAACGAACGGTTCGTAACCCAATATTCATAGTTGTTTCTCCCTATTTCATGACGGAAAGGAAACCCTGACGTAACTACCCGGGTATGCGTGGCATGACCTTTCCGATTCCCGATTTTGCATAAACGCAGGAAACTAAATCAACCTGGTTCCCATCGGGATTTCCCAAAACGCTTGCAGCGTTCATCGATTCGACACGATCAACCGCTTCAGCGTTTGAAGGCCATCAGCCGGTTGAATATCTTTTTAACCGTCGGCGTCAGACGTGACCGATTGTAAGCATCGCCGCACTGGCGGATGGCCTCGGCAGCTGTCGGATATGGGTGGATCACGCTGGCCAGCTTACCCAGTCCCATGCCAGCCTGCATGGCCACGGTGATCTCGCTGATCATGTCGCCGGCATGGCTGCCGACGATCGTGGCACCCAGGATCTGATCGCTGCCCTTCTTGACGTGGATCTTGACAAACCCTTCCGTCTCGCCGTCGACGATGGCGCGGTCCACATCGTCAAATTCTCGTTTGATGGTGGTAAATTCGATCCCGCGTTCTTCCAGATCTTTTTCGTAAAGCCCGACATGGGCGACTTCGGGCTCCGTATAGGTGGCCCATGGAATGAGCAGATCGGAGAACTTGTCACGGCCGAAGAACAGTGCGTTGCGGATGACCAGTCGCGCCCCGAAGTCCGACATATGTGTAAACTGGTACTTGCTGGCCACATCGCCGACGGCGTAGACATTGGGATTGGTCGTTTGCATCCGGTCGCTGACGGTAACACCCGTGCGTTTATCATATTCGATTCCGGCCGCTTCCAGCCCGATACCGGCCACGTTCGGCTTCCTTCCGGTGGCGATCAGCAGCGCATCGAATTCCAGCCTTTGTTCTCCGCTGGGATCTTCTACCACCACGGTCACCGGCGGTTTTCCACCGCTGCTTTCCACCCCCTTGTAGGTGACGTGATAAGCGAAGGTCACCCC
>JASFFF010000226.1:0-6559 GCA_050124445.1 Desulfosarcina sp. | reverse complement strand
TATGAGGCCGTGGAAATATGGACTAATCAATCGTTTTTTCATTGTTTTCACCGATTCTCAACCATGGATTAACAGTCAGCATCTCAGATTCAATTCCAAATTTTTCATAATAGAAACCGCCACATAACATAAAAATAATCAAATAAACAACATGCAACCGCTATGTGCCGCCGGGGATGTCTATGGATATGGCGTCGGATTGAAAAGGGTAGCGCGCTTACGGACAATGAAATCAGGTATACGTTGAATTTGGTGGTGGGGTTAAATTGCAGACCAGATTTAATGGAATGGGCAGGGGAGATAATAAAATCCACTGAGTGAAAAACTGAGTGAAAATGGTATAGGGTATTCCGGTTTTTCCACATTTTTACCCACTTATTTCCGCAAATTTTCACTCAGCAAGATTATGAAAAGATTGTAACTAACAGATTTCAATAGAAATACAGATCCCCGAGCTGTAGCCTGTCACGCCGGAGGTCGCGAGTTCGAGTCTCGTCGCTCCCGCCATTAATATCAAGGGTTCACAATGAATGGTGACCCCTTTTTTAATGCCTGTATAATGGTATTTCCCCGCAACCTTACGCCAATGGTCATCGATATCAAGAATCAGATCAACGCGACTACCCCAACCCATGTCTTTTGATCTTGTTGAACAATGTTTTTCGATCAACACCCAGTTGAGCGGCGGTTTTTCCCCGATGCCATTTGTTTCCTGCCAATGCTTCCGATAACAATTTCTTCTCAAAGGCGTCCAGCTGCACTTGCAGCGTTTGGGATGGCTCGTAATTACAGTCGATGGATGTCAATTTGTGAGCTGATAAATCAGAGGCGTCGGTGTGGCTGAGGTTGATCTGTTTGGTAGAGCAGTAGCGGATGATGACGTTTTGCAGTTCCCTAACATTGCCGGGCCAATCGTAGGCCATCAGTTTGTCCATGGTGTCACTGGAAAGTGGTGGCAGCTGCGATTTCCCGCCGTGGAGTAAGAGAAAGTGATCGACCAGCAGGGGAATATCCTCTTTACGGTCCCGGAGTGGGGGCAGTTGTATGGGAAAGATGTGGATGCGATAGAAGAAATCCTGCCGCATAATGCCTTGCCCGACGAGGTCCATCAAGTTCTTGTTGGTGGCGGAGATGATTCGGATGTTGGATGAGCGGATTCGTGTTTCACCCACCGGTGTGTATCCGCCGCCCTCGATCACGCGCAGAAGTTTGGTCTGCATGGACAGGCTGATCTCTCCGATCTCATCCAGGAATAAGGTGCCGCCTTCGGCATAGTGGATATAGCCGGGTTTTTCCGCAACCGCGCCGGAAAATGCACCCCGTTTGTGGCCAAAGAACTCGCTTTCTATGAGGGTGTCTGGAATCGCCCCGCAGTGAACGGGTACGAAGCGCTTTTTGCGTCTTTCGCTCATGTCAAAAATGGCCCGCGCTGCCAATTCCTTGCCTGTTCCGGGTTCTCCGTAAATGATGACCGTGGCGTCTGAAGCCGCCGCATTCAACAGTTGTTCGTATACCGAGCGCATGGGTGCGCTTTTGCCGATGATATTACCAAATTTTTGATTTTGTTTGATATTTGATTTTAACAGCCGGTTTTCTTCACGCAGTTTTTCCGTGTTGGTGCGCAGGCTGATCTCGGCAACTTTTCTTTCATGGATATCTGTGATCATAGAAAGATGGGCAACAACCTGACTATTTGCCCGGACCGGTGAGTTGATGCTTGAATACCAGCGCTGGTCGCGTGGGTCTCTGATTTCAAAAGAGACAACTTCTCCCTTGTTGACGCTGTCCTTTACGCAAAAAGGGCAGGGATCCTCCCGTCCATGTAAGGCCTTGTAACAAAATTCCGTATAAACATCGTGCGCCCGGCGTTTAATCAGCTTAGGATTGATATACTCGAGACGGTAATCGCTGGAACTGACATAAATCAATCCATCGAAAGCATCCAATATGCCCTGAAGTAGACCTCTGCTTTTCCAAATTCGCTGTTGACTACTGGAATTGCCCAACCTTTGCATCGAATCGACTCCTTGTATCGCGGTAAATGTCATTCATGGCGACCTCACAATCACCCTACCCATGAATATCACTAAAAGCAACAAAAATAGGGAAATATTTCCCTAAAATTGGGCTAAAACAACCAATTCTATATAAATCCGTAATTACTACATATTTTAATTATTGGGGAATATATTGCCCAAATTGAAACAATGGGTCAGAATTTTGAATTTAAAATTTTTATGTAATTACAGGTTGTTAAAAATAACTGTGCATGGCACGGGATTTGTAGTGATATTGCTACGTGATCAGTATTCATAACTTTAGTAGAGGAACCCATGTACAAGGCCATGCTCAATCAATCTCGCTTGATATTCGGCTGTGGAAATCCGCTGTTTGGTGATGATGGTTTTGGATCGGAAGTGATCCAGTTTCTGGAAAACTTGTATACCCTGCCGCCGGATGTCGCTTTCCTGGATGTGGGAACGGCGATCCGGGATTTCCTTTTCGATATTCTGCTGCTGCCGAAGCGACCGCTTCAGATCATTATCATCGATGCGATGGAGATTCCGGGAGAGCCCGCCGGTCAAATCCGGGAGATTGGGGTCGACGCGCTCCAGCCGGCCAAAATCAGTGATTTCTCTTTGCACCAGTTTCCCACTGTCAACCTGCTCAAGGAGATCCGCAATTACACGGATATCGACGTGCGAGTACTGGTGGCTCAACCGAAAAATATCCCCGATCGGGTGAAGCCCGGCCTTTCCCCGGCGGTCCGCGCCGCAGTTCCCAAAATGTGTGAACGCATCATGTCGATTATTGAACCGGGAGATGCGGCCACGGTTAGGTTAAATCAATCTCCAGTTCATTTTTGCGTGGGACAATTGGCGAAGCAGCTAAACGTTCATCGCAATACCATTCGCAACTGGATCAAAAGCGGTAAACTCATGGCCCAACCGACGGTGGGCCGCAAGTACGCCGTGAAGCATTCGGAATTAATGCAGCTATTCCAGCGGTACGGCCAGGATGAGCGCGCCGTCCAAGACATGATTTGAAAGACGAAAATGGTTCATTATCATTCAACTGAAAAAATCGCAGGAGGTAGATTCCTATGACAGCAAAGCCCATTGGATCGGTGATGGTGGTCGGTGGCGGCATCGCCGGCATCCAGGCGACGTTGGATTTGGCGGATGCGGGATACTATGTCTATCTGATCGAGAAAAGTGCCGGCATCGGTGGTGCCATGGCGCAGTTGGACAAGACGTTTCCCACCAACGACTGCGCCATGTGAATCATCTCTCCCAAACTGGTCGAGGTCGGCCGGCATCTGAACGTTGAATTGCTCACCCTTTCCGAGGTGGTCGCCATCGATGGCGAAGCAGGTAATTTTACTGCCAAGATAGCAAAGCATCCGCGCTACATCGATATGGACAAATGCATCGCCTGCGGGCTGTGCGTGGAAAAATGTCCCAAGAAGGTGGCGGATGAATTCAATATGGGGGTCAACAAACGCCGGGTGGCGTACATCAAGTACGGCCAGGCGGTACCCCTGAAATATGCCATCGACGGTGAGAATTGCATTTATCTTACCCGCGGCAAATGCAGGGCCTGCGAAAAATTCTGTCCCACCAACGCCATTAATTTTGAAGACCAAGAGACCCTGGTGGACCTGAACGTGGGGGCGGTGATCCTGGCGCCGGGCTACAAACCATTTGATCCGACACCGTTTGACTTTTACGGCTACGGCAAGATTCCTGATGTGGTCACCAGCATGGAGTACGAGCGCCTGCTTTCGGCCAGCGGCCCTTGTGAGGGGCATCTGGTGAGATCGTCAGATAAACGCGAACCAAAAAAAATCGCCTGGATCCAGTGTGTCGGCTCCCGCAACACCAACCGCTGTGACAACAGTTACTGCTCCAGCGTTTGCTGTATGTACGCCATCAAGCAATCCCTTGTCACTTCCGAGCACCTGACCGGGGACGATGTTTCCCAAACCATCTTCTATATGGATATCCGTACACCAGGCAAGGAGTTCGAACGCTACTACGAAGATGCTCGCACCCAGGGCATCAGGTTTTTGCGCGCCAGACCCCATACCATCGATCCGGGGCCCGACGGCAAGGGGGTGCGCCTGATGTACACCACGGAAGCCGGTGAGATGATCAAGGAAGATTTCGACATGGCCGTCCTTTCCGTTGGGCTCGAACCCGATGGCACCCGGTCGTTGGCCGATATTTTCGATATCGAATTGGACGCTTTCGGATTTGCCCAAACATCGTATTTTGGGCCGGTGAGCAGCACAAGACCGGGAATTTTTGTGACCGGTGCTTTTCAGAGTCCCAAAGCGATCCCCCGGGCGGTTACCGAAGCCTCCACCGCCGCCGCCGAAGCCGTAAGCCTGCTCAGCGGCGTCCGTGGTTCCCTGTCCCAGACCAAGACCTATCCACCCGAGCAGGATGTTAGCCAGGCAGAGCCCCGCATCGGTGTGTTTGTCTGTTCCTGTGGCATTAATATCGCCAATGTCGTAGACGTCGCGCAGGTGGCACAATTCGCCCAAACGCTTCCCCACGTGGTTCTGGTGGAGAACAATCTGTTCACCTGTTCGGCCGACACCCAGGTGATGATCGCCGAAAAGATCAAGGAGCATCACTTGAACCGCATCGTGGTGGCGGCCTGTACGCCGCGAACGCACGAGCCGTTGTTCCAGGAAACCCTGAAAGAATCGGGCCTCAATGCCTATCTAGTGGAAATGGCCAACATCCGCAATCATAACGCCTGGGTACATCAAAACCATCGTGAACAGGCCACGCGCAAGGCCAAGGATCAGGTGCAGATGGCCGTCGCCAAAGCCGGTTTGAACTATCCGCTTGCACAGGAAAAGGTGTCCGTTAATCAGAAGGCACTCGTGATCGGCGGCGGGATCAGCGGCATGACCGCGGCCTTGGGGTTGGCAGATCAGCGTTACGAGACCGTGCTGTTGGAGCATTCGAACCGTTTGGGCGGTAATGCCTGGCAGTTGAACAAAACCGGCAGCGGGGAGCCCATACGCCCGTTAGTGGAGAAACTGATCGAAATTGTCGAACACCATCCCCAGATCAAGGTGCTGAAAAATGCCCGTTTACTTACCGCCATCGGATCGGTGGGGAATTTTGTCAGCAAGATCCAAACCGATGGCGAGACCAAGGCCATTACTTATGGGGTGGCGGTGATCGCTACCGGTGCCAAAGAATCCACGCCGGACGAATATTTGTATGGGCAGGACCCTCGTGTGATGACCCATCTGTCCTTCGATGCCCTGCTGCGGGAAGACAACCATGAACTGGCCCGGGCCAACGGTGTCGTCTTCATTCAATGTGTAGGGTCGCGAGAACCGCGGCGGCCTTACTGCAGCCGTGTCTGCTGTACCCATACAATGAAAAGTGCCATCGCCCTCAAAAAGAAAAATCCGGAAATGGATGTCTTTGTCCTGTACCGGGATATCCGTACCTATGGCAAGCGGGAGGACCTGTACAAAGAAGCAAGGGCACAGGGCGTTATTTTTATCCGCTATGATTTGGAGAATAAACCGGTAGTTAGCGCTAGTGATAATGGACTGGTCGTTGAGGTGTGCGACCCGATCATTCAGCAGAAATTGGCCCTGGCGTCAGATTATCTGGTGCTTGCGTCGGCCATTGAATCGAATACCAGCAATGAGTTGGTTGAACTGTACAAGTGCGGGCAAAACGAAGATGGTTTCCTCAATGAAGCCCATCCCAAACTGAGACCGGTGGATATGTCTGTGGACGGTCTGTTCGTGGCCGGTCTGTGCAACTATCCCAAACCGATCGATGAATCCATTGCCCAGGCCAAGGCCGCGGCTTCCCGAGCGGGGGTAATCTTGTCCAAGGAGGCGATGCAATTGGATGCCATCAAATCCTTTGTCACCGAACACTGTGACGGTTGCGCACTTTGTCTGGATGTCTGTCCCTACCGTGCCATTAAACTGGAGGAGATCGAAACCGCCAGTGGGATCTCCAAGCGGATAAAGACGGATCTGGCCTTGTGCAAAGGCTGCGGACTCTGTGCGGCCACCTGTCCCAAGGGAGGCGTTCATGTGCACGGCTTTACCCTGGAGCAACTGCAAGCCCAGGTGGATGCGGCCCTGGCAGATGTGGCTTCCGCATAATTACGAAAATAGATGAAGAAAGGAGCGTCGACAATGTCAACTACGTACGAACCGATAATTATCGGTTTTCTATGCAACTGGTGCGCCTATGCCGGCGGCGATCTGGCCGGGGTTTCCCGGCTGCAGTATCCGCCCAACATGCGCGCTGTGCGAGTCATGTGCTCCGGTATGGTGCATCCGGATATGGTGGTGGGTGCGCTGCAAAAAGGGGCCGACGGCGTCATTGTGATGGGCTGACACTTGGGAGAATGTCATTACCTGGATGGTAATCACAAAGCCCTGAGCCGCAGCCAGGCCATTACAATCGTGATCGAAGACCTGGGCATCGATCCGCAGCGATTTGCCATTGAATGGGTGTCTTCCGCTGAAGCATCCCGGTTTGCCGACGTCGTTACCGAATTT
>JASFFF010000225.1:0-6580 GCA_050124445.1 Desulfosarcina sp. | reverse complement strand
CGCTAACGCACCCCTTGCCTGATGCCATTTCTGTGTCTCCTGTTTTTAAGGCAAACTTTTTGAACTGACCCGACGTTAAGGAATCCAATGGCAATCAAAACCTATCAGATGGATCGTTTAACCCCCAATTCGCTTACAGCGTTGGCCGGCGCTGCAAAGCAAGGCAGAATCGCCAACCATCTTTGGCCACGGGGGGCTTTTTTACCTTGACAACAAAATGAGCCTTGCGTTAAATATACGCCACCTAACGACCGGTCGGTAAGCTCAGCTTAACCGATTGAATTTCGTTTATGAACTGCGGCCAATTTCCTTGGCATCCTGAGTTGAGGCCCCCATTGTGGACATGAAATCAACCATTAAATCCGTATCCATCGATCTCTTTTTCAAAAAGGGCTATTTTGCCACCAGCATCAGCGAGATCGCCAAAGGCAGCGGTATCCAGAAAGCCAGCATCTACTATCATTACGCCAGCAAAGAGGACCTGCTTTATCATATTCTCAGGTCGACCATGAACGACCTGACGGCTTGCCTGAGCGAATGCCTCGCTTCGGTGACGGGTGTGGAGCCGAGAATGCGGGCGGCCGTTCGCAGTCATGTCCGTTTTCACTTGGAACGCCAGAAAGAAAATTTCATCGCCAACAGTGAGCTTCGGGGCATTAGTGCCGATCACTACCGGGCCATTGTAAAAAAGCGGGACGAATATGAAGCCATTTTTCAAAGTCTCATCAGACAGGGTATCGAGGAAGGCGTGTTTGCCATGGTCGATGTCAAAATACTCTCGTATGCCATTCTTACCCTCTGCACAGCCGGAGCCAGTTGGTATAATCCCAAAGGACGGTTGACGGTAGACGAGATTGCCGAGATCTATGAAAACTTTATAATCAGCGGGCTGAAACAGGGCGAGTTCGGTATCCCTGTGGACGGTACAATTGAGCGCTATGCCTGAATCCGTTGCACCGCCGCGATCCGCTGCGACAATGTCCGCCCTGTCAATTCGGAAAGGAGGTCGTCGTGGATTTTGACTTGACCAGAGAACAAGAAATGATTCGCAAAGAGGTCCGCAAGTTTGCCTTGAGCGAAATTGCGCCGGTGGCAATGGAGCTGGATGAAGCCGAAGAATTTTCCCCTGACCTTACGCGTAAGATGGGTGAGATCGGCCTGTTCGGCATGTTTGTCCCAGAAGCCTACGAAGGGCAGGCCATGGACTATATTTCCTACATCATTGCGGTGGAGGAAATTGCCCGGGTTGATGGATCCCAGGCAGCCACCATCGCTGCCGGCAATTCATTGGGCATCGGCCCGCTATATTATTTCGGAAATAACGATCAAAAGCAAAAATACCTGCCCAAGCTATGCACCGGGGAGGCGCTGTGGGGTTTCGGGCTCACCGAACCCACCGCCGGATCGGATGCGGGCGGATCCAAGACCACAGCGGTTCGCGATGGCGACGAATGGGTCATCAACGGCTCAAAGATCTTCATCACCAATGCAGCCAGTGACATGACCTTGGGAGTAACGGTCCAGGCCGTTACCGGTACCCGCCCCAACGGTAAACCGGAATACACCTGTTTCATTGTGGAAAGCGGCACCAAAGGATTGAAAGCCATACCCATGAAAAAGAAAATGATGTGGCGATCATCCAACACGGCAGAGCTCTATTTCGACGATGTCCGCGTGCCTGCGGAAAACATCTTGGGCCGGCAGGGCGACGGCTTTCATCAGATGCTCAAAACCCTGGATGGTGGCCGGCTATCCATTGCCGCCATGGGTCTCGGCGGTGCCCAGGGGGCCTATGACGCCGCTCAGAAATATGCCTGCAAGCGCGAACAGTTCGGCCAACCCATTTCCAAATTCCAGGCGGTGGCCTTCAAGCTTGCCGACAGCGCCATGGAAATAGAGTGCGGTCGCAATCTGCTGTACAAAGCATGCTGGCTTCGCGACCAGAAGCGCCCTTTCGAAAAGGAAGCCGCCATGGCAAAGCTTTACTGCTCGGAACTCATGGGACGGGTGGCCAACCACGCCGTACAGATCCATGGCGGCTATGGGCTGATGAAAGAATACGATGTAGAGCGATTTTATCGTGATCAAAAACTGTTGGACATTGGCGAGGGCACATCGGAAGTCCAGCGCATCGTCATTTCCCGGCACATTGGCTGCTAGCCGTTTCAACAAAGAAGCTATTTTGGGGAGGTTTGCATGAACGAAGGCATCCTGCTTTGCGAAAAGACAGACGGGGTGGCCCTGATTACCTTGAACCGCCCGGCGGTGATGAACAGCTTCAACTTCGCCCTGCTGCATGCGCTTCAAGCCAACATTGCCGCAATCCGCTTTGACACCAATGTCCGCGTAGTGATCATCACCGGTTCCGGCAATCGGGCCTTTTGCTCCGGAGCAGATCTCAAGGAGCGGGCCACGCTCTCACCCGTCCAGGTCAAGGAGTATATATTCACCATCCGCAATCTATTCACCGAGATTGAACAGCTCAATAAACCGGTCATCGCAGCAGTCAACGGCGTCGCCCTGGGCGGTGGAACCGAACTGGCCCTGGCATCGGATATCCGCATCGCTTCGGAGACGGCAACAATGGGCCTGACCGAAACGAAACTGGCCATCATCCCCGGGGCGGGCGGCACCCAGCGTCTGCCGCGTCTGGTCGGCAAAGGCAAAGCCAAAGAGTTGATCTTTACCGGCAAACGCATCGCTGCCGCGGAAGCCATGCAGATCGGCCTGGTAAACCGGGTCTGTGTCCCGGAGGCTTTGATCGACACCTGTCGCAGTATGGCCGCTGATATCTGCGAGACCGGCCCCGTGGCTATCGAACAGGCCAAATACGCGATCAATTATGGAATGGAAACCGATCTTTCAACGGGCCTGGCCATCGAATCCAATGCTTACTGGGTGTGCATCCCCACGGAGGATCGACTGGAAGGCCTGGCCGCGTTCCGCGAAAAGCGCAAACCGATTTTCAAAGGCTGCTAAAGGGCCGGGACGCCGAGTCCCCGATCATGTGAACGATGAACCCAGATTAACGAAAGAGACCAGCAAGGAGGAATCATGACCGAATACGATTATTGGAACATCTTTCCTAAAATGCCCAAGAAAGTCACCCTGGGCGACATCACGGTAAGAGACGGGTTTCAACATCTGGAAAAATTCATATCCACCCGGGCCAAAATTTTCTACGCAGAGGAGATGATCTTTGCCGGTTGCCGCAACATTGAGGTGACCAATCTCGGCAACCCCTATCTCATGCCCCAGTTTAGCGACGCCGAAGCGGTTCTGGCCCACCTGCGCAATGACCGGTTCAAGGCGCGCTGTAAAAAACGGGGTGTCAATTACGATGACATTACCATCACTGCGGTGACCATTCGTGAGCCGTCCGTAGACCGTGCCATCGAACTGGCTAAAAAGGGTGTCGGACCGGACCGCTGCCTTATGATGGTATCCACTGAGGAAGAGCATCATTTCGCCAACTCTGGTTTGACCCTGCCGGAATATTGGAAAGAGTGCGAAAGCGCCATCCGCAAATGCCGGGATGCAGACCTGCAAATGTGCGGTACGGTGAGCACGATCTGGGGCAGCCCCATTGCCGGAGCCACCGAGCTGAAAGACGCGGTGGAGTTCACCAAGCGATGGCTGGAGATCGGTGCAACCGACATCGAGCATGCCGACCATGACGGCAGTGCTTCGGCGCCGGAGGTGTATCGCTATTTCTCCATGATTCTTGACGAAATACCCGATACCTCCGTTCATATTGCTCACTTTCACGAAACCAAACGCGTGGCTTCGGCATCGGTGCTGGCAGCCCTTCAGGCCGGCATCTGTCACTTCGAAGGCACGCTGGGGGGTCTGGGTGGCCAACCAGCCAATTTTTTAGACGACTGCCCGGTGCCGGGAACCGGCGACTATTATTATGAGGATCCCCGTTACGTGGGCTTGACCTGTTTCGAGGACATGCTGGTGCAGATCGATGAAATGGGCATCGAACACGGCTACAATGTGGATCGTGTACTGTGGCTGGGGCGACAGCTGGAGCGCACGGTGGGCCAGCGTCTGAGAAGCGAAGCGGTGATCAACGGTCGCACCCTGAAAGAGGGCCATCCCAAATTCGCCAGACCGGGATTAAAAAAACTCAAAGAGAAAATGGGCGAATCACCCGGCCAACAGCTGCCGTCCGAATGGGCAGACAATGCCGTGCTGCCCGAACATTTTCGCCCCTGATCGGCCAGCAGGTGGTGATCGCTAATTGAAAACGGTATCCACAGACCAGCCATGGGTCTATCAAACCATTTTACCGGGTATCATAATCGGGATTTTTCACAGCCAACCAGGAGTACTGCCATGGACACAGGCCAAAAAAAACCCCACATTAACGTGGATTACTTCGAAGACCTAACCGGTGATATCGGAGAGACAGCAGACACCTGCAGCCAGCCGGAAGGCGGCCAGGAGGATATCGGTCAGCGAATCAAGGCGATCCGTCAGGCCAAGGGCATATCCCTCGACGAACTGTCTCATATGACCGGATTTGAGGTGGAATTACTCGCCAGCATCGAAAATTGCCAGGTTCAGCCCCAGCTGGGCACGGCCATCAAACTGTCCAAAGCGCTGGACAGCGCCTTTGGCCGCCTGGTATCCGGTGTGGGTGAAAAGCTATACGCCATTACCAGAAAAGGGGAGCAAAAGATCGTATCCCGCTCCACCTCGCTCAAAGGAAAAAAGCAAGCCTACACCTACCGAAGCCTGGCTCCCGAAGTGAAGGGGCGGCACATGGAATCGCTTATCGTTCAGCTGGAGGAGGCGCCGGACGATGAGCGCTCCGTTCACGACGGAGAGGAGTTCATCTATGTGCTGGAAGGGGCCGTCTCTTTAGATATCGGCGACGATCATTTCGATCTGGAGCCTGGAGACAGCGCTTACTACCTGTCCACCACGCCTCATCTGATCGCCGCTGCCTCAGGAAAAGCCACGATTCTGGCTGTCCTTTACGGAGGATAGGTCTGCCACCAATTCCGATTGCATAGAGACTGTTTCACCTTTGGTGATCCTGTTCCATGGCAAGACCCGTACCGACGCAAAAGTGCAGCATATTCATTTATATGTGAGTATTTTAAGGCGGCTGGCAACGCTGTCATTGAGCATTCGATGCAATTTTGAAACAGCCTCCCATAAAAAAGGCGATCTCTCCACAAGTGGCTCCGCGTGGTGAGATCGCCTCAATGATCGATAATGATCTGAAAACGTTAATTGCGGATGATAAAGCGCTAATAAGCGGCCGCGCGCTGCTCCAGCTGAACGATTTTCGGGTTGAGAAAAATCAGCAATTCCTTGCTGGTGATCTCCTCCAGGTTGCTCTGAAACATCCATCCAAGGACCGGAATTTTATGCAAGCCGGGAAACGCTTCTTTGTTCTTCTGCTCCTTGTTTTTAATGATACCACCGATAACAATGGTGTCGCCATCGTTAACCAGCAGCTGGGTGATGGCTTCGTTGGTATCGATGATCGGCACCGTTTCGATGAATCCGGTAACTTCATCCTTGGTCAGCAAGATGGTCAATGAAATGCGATTGTCCGGGGTGACGTGGGGCGTTACCTCGAGCAGCAGGTCCACTTCTTTGAATTTGATGGTGGCGCCGCCGGAGGAGTCTCTTTCCAGGTAGCCAATTTCCTGACCCTGTTTGATTTGGGCCTTCTTGTTGTTCAGGGTGACAATCTTGGGAGCTGAGAGGACCTTGAGCTTTTGACTGGTCTCCAGGGCCGAAAGCTGGGCATCCAATGAGAAGGGCGTATTGAGGATACGCTCGAGACTGAACCCGATGGTTCCTCCGGTAGTTACCAGGTTGGCTGGGTAATTCATAATCACATCTCCGCCGGCGGCCAGCTTGCCACCATTAATGCCGACGGGTCCCACGCTTCCCGTCCAGGCGAAGCCCAGCTCTTTGACAAATTCTTCTTCGACTTCGACAATCCTGGCTTCGATCACCACCTGCGAGGTCACTTTGTCGATCTGCCGGGTTATTTGTTGCGCTTTGGCGATGACGGCCGCCGTATCTGTGAGTATGATCTGATTGTTCTTGCTGTCCACAGTGACCGATCCGCGCCCCTCAGTGATAATGTTTTCTATGTGGGGCAGCACCTCGGTTTCGGCGTCAGAATAACTGATCGGGATATAGCGTGTTTCCAGAGGCTCGAGCGCTTTGATCTGTTCCTTCTCCTTTTGCAGGGCGGCGATCTGTGCCTTGCGAAGATCGTTTTCCTGCTTCAAGGTGGCCAGTGTGGCAATTCTGATGATATCTCCCTCAACGACCATGCCGAGCTGGTTCATTCTCAGCACCAGATCCATCACCTGGTCCCAGGGAACGGGCTTGTCCAATGTAAGGGTCACTTTGCCACTGACATCCTTGTCAATCGCAAAGTTCTTGCCGCTGACTTCACGAAGAATGCGAAATACATTTTTTATATCTGTCTGGAAAAAATCCAGGGCAATTTTTTCACCCGTATATTTTTTGACCTTTTTGGTCACCACCAATGCCTGATCCGCTTCCATCACCAGGCCCGCCCCTTTTTGGCCAGGGGTCA
>JASFFF010000224.1:0-6586 GCA_050124445.1 Desulfosarcina sp. | reverse complement strand
GGGCGCCACAGAGATCAGGCGTCCGTCCACCAGGGGCAAGAGCGTCAGATTCACCGATCGATAAAACAGGGGAATGGGGTCCAGCAGCCCGGTCTGAAGCGAGGCGGCCAGCCAGCGTGAACCGTCGGTGAATAGGCTCAACAGCAGCCAGGCCGCGGCGACACCAGACACACCGACGACCCACCGGATGCCGGAGATGGTTTTTAGATGGTGAATCAGGGTTCCCGCCAGCATGAACAGGACGACTGCTGCGATGGCCGCGGCCGGTGAGGCAACAGGTATACGCAACAGCCAGCCAATCAAATCGCCGGCCGCTGCGCCAAGCAGAAAGAGCAGCACCGCGTATTTAATACCCTGACCCCGCCGGTAGCGGTTGGCCACCATCATATCCGATGCCTTGCGCTTGCGGTTGGCCAGCCATCCCACGGCCTGGTGGAGGGCGCCGAAGGGGCAGAGCCAGCCGCAAAAGAATCGTCCCAGCACAATGGTCAGTATAACCGTCAACAGACCCCACAAAAGACCCGCGTATAGGCTGCCAGTGGACAGCAGGGTTCCCAGGCCCACCAAGGGGTCCAGCTGGATCAGCCAGTTCACCGGCCACCCGCGCAACTGCCACATTTGCTCACCTAGGGTGGCTGCAATGCAGAACCACAGGAAAAGGGCAAAGAAGAATACCTGGCTGATGCGTCTGGCGGTGACGATTCTCATTATGCGTATGGTGCGCTAAGGGTTTAATGTCGGGTTGCGTGCCGCTTTCTTATACCGTCTGTATCTCGGTAAAGTCCAACGACCGGTAATCGGCGTTGCCAGCACCGGCTGCCTGGGCCTTGGCGATAAACGGCAAATCGTCTGGACGTTTGTCCAACAGCGCCGCACCGGCAGCGTCAGCCGCCACCGGATCCGTGCTGACAATCAGGGTGCCGGTGGGTTTGAGATCGGACAAGGAGCCCCCGGTCGGCCCGTTGGTCAGCATGGACTGCGTGCCGTCCAGCACCACTAGCGTGGGACGGATCATCATGGCCAGTTCCTGGATGATGGTGTGCACATCCTGGTGAAAGATGTTGCGCCGGCCACCCAGCAAACCGTACCAGTTTTTCAGTGTCATCGATGCACCGCTGCGATGGTGATCCTTGACCGGTGCCATGCCGATGATCCGATCGACCTGCGTCAGGGGGGTGTATAGGATCGGCCAATCCCTGATCAGCCGGCCCTTTTCAAGGCTGTATCGATGAAACCATGCATCACGCGGGAGCATCACCCGGGCCCCGGCCCGGCGGGCGGCTGCATCGATGCCGGTAAGGGCGAAACAGGACGCCGGATCGTTTATCGGATTGTCTGTAACCGTCACCTGTGACGCACCCGCTTCCTGACACAGCCCGATGACCGCTGCCACCAGATCCGGGTGAGACGTTGCACCCAAAGCGGGTGGCGAAGCAAAGGCCGCATTGACTTTGAGCAGTACTCGCTCTCCCGGTTTGACATAGGCATGCATCCCGCCCATGGCTGTCATTGCCTGCCTGATGGTGGTTGTTCGGTCCGCTCCCCGGGCAATGCATATTTTCCCAGACTCCCCAGCGATGGAAAAGTTTGGAATCTGCACCGATGCCGCCTCTTCTGACAGAGCGGATGGTGGCCTAGCATCGTAAAAGCCGATGCCCAGAGCGCCGGCCGCTGCCACAGACAACCCTGCCCGCGTGCAGCGCACCAGGAATTCTCGACGATGGATGAATGTTGGGTCTTGGCTAGTTGGCATCGACTGCCTTCAGGTGGTCAAACAGTTGCTGGGCCTGGGTTTTGGCAGCTTCCAGGCTGTCGGCCTCGTGAAGGCCTGCAAGGTAACGCCCTTGACTGAAAACAATTTCATAGGTGTCGAAAAACTGCATGACGACAGCGTTTCCCAACGAATCCAGCTCGTCGACGACAGTGGCGCCGAAGGACAACAGGGCCCGTCGGTAGTCGGCGGCCAACGCCGCCGCCGCGTCAGCATCCGGGCGCTGAGAAACGAAGGCCATTAATCGGGTGTCCTCAAATTGGTATTCACGGGTGTAAACCTGGTCCAGCCGTTCGAATCCGAAAGCGTTGGCCTGAATCAGCTGAACAGTGCCAGGGACGGCGCCGGACAAGGGGAACAGGTCGGCGCCAGGTGGTTGCGCTGGCTGACCACCGCCATGGGTTTTTACAAACGTGCGCGCCAGTATTCCGATTGTTTTGTGCGTTTGTTGGGATGCATCGCTGCCGATAAATTCCAGGTAGCTGCTGGCAAGAGTCATAAACAGGGCATTGTCTGTACGGTAGGCATTGGAAACGCGTTCATCGGGGCGGGCGCCGGTTCGACGCTGCATGCTGAATACCGAGAATGCGTTCTCCGGAGAGCCCATGTCGTAGACAAACACTTCCACCCAGTTGCTGGATGTTCGGTCCAGGCTGAATCGCTGAGTATCCAAGGCAACGAATCCCGAAGAAAGGTAGAGATCGGCGCGGCCATTGATCTTTTCGTACAGGGTTTCCGGGATGAACCGTTCAGGGGGCGAGTAGGCAACGATTCCTGACCCCGTCGTGTCAATCAGCGCAGGCCGATCCGAATTCGGGGAAAGGAGCTGCTGGCGGAATTCCGGCCGGAGGGCAACCACCGCCGGGTTCATCTGGGACTGGCGCAGGACCACTCCGATTCCTATAATGAACAGGAGTGCCATGAACGCCATCGACAGGCGGGTTTCGATTTTGCCCGGTTTTTTTCGCGCAGCCGTTTTCATTACCGTTACCGCAATGGTTGTAGGAAACTCCTGGGGCCATGGTTTCTTCACCAATAGAAAGATTTCAAGGCGGTTTGTCAACCGTAATTCGCCAATTGAACGACCTGATTCCCCAAGGTATTGCGCCCATGGATGCAAGGGCATGGCTTCGTACGGCGTGAAGCCACTCGGTAATGGGTTGAATTCCAGAACAATTTGGCGTAATTGCTTGGAGGGATCAGTCAGAAAGGCAACCATGAAAAGAAAACCGTTCGTTTGGCGATGCCTGGTTTTGGGTGGCGGGCATTTTTTGGCCAGCCTGTTGGTGGTGCCGCTTACCTTGTGGTTGAGCGATGTGTTGGCGGCTGGTGCAGCTAAAGGCATGCTGTTGGCACTTTTTCAATTCCTGACCCGCATCCTCTATTTTCCCATTCTCGTTACGGCATTTTACCCGCGGCACCTTTTTCCAGGCCATTGGATTACCATCCCAATCGGTATCAACAGTCTGCTATGGGGAATAGGCTTGGCAGCAATCTTAGCGGCTTTGGTACGCTTGCGTACTGGCAGGTGATCAGGAGGCTCCCATACGGATTGACAACGGCGGTTTCAACATGCCGAAAATCAATGCTGTGTAACATGGCACTGGGTGCAATGATTTGCTTGCAGTGCAGGTTTTTATTTGCGCCACCGCCCTTTCGCATTGGCCCTACCCCGATCACTTCATCTCTATTGATTGGTTGTCTTCAAACCGGGTGCTATGCACCCGGTCACAACCGCAACCATTGAAGCACCGCCATGCTTTTGCCTCTCCGGCCGTTGGCCGGAAAGGCAAGCCACTCGCTGTGCGGGTGGTCGTTGACCCAGAAGGTTAGGAAACGTTTCCATGATTGATTGCTGTTTTGGCAATGGCATATAACTTGCTCTAAAAACACTAACACCCACGTCTCGCTATGCGAATGCAGCTTGATTTCAGCTCCCATCTTGGGCATTCACCGTATGATTTGTAGACAATTTAACCAGGTTACATAACAAAAGGGGGTAACAATGAATACTATCGTTACCGGATCAACTGGAAGGGTAGGGGCCAACCTCGTTAAAAGGCTCTGCGACAGAGGGCATGATGTCACTGCCTGTATGTTGTTAAATGACAAGGATGAATCAAAACTAGACGGGATGAAGATAAGAAAAGCCTACGTCGATATATCGGATAAAGATGGTATGAAAGAAGTCATCAAGGGTTCCGATGTTGTCATTCATGCCGCTGCAGTTCATGAAGGCTCCCTTTCAGAAATCCAAGAACATACGTTTTTCGACATTAATGTGAAGGGGATGTTTAATGTCCTAGAAGGTATTCGAAACAGTGGAAAAGATACGCATTTGATTTGTCTTTCGAGCTCGGCGGTCTTTGATGTGTTTACTGCGCCACGCACGCCGATCACCGAGGATCAAAGCCGCCAGCCCATCACACTATACGGAATGACTAAAATTCTCGTAGAGGAGCAAGTCCGCCAATACCAATGGCAACACGGCATCCCATCAACCATTTTAAGGCCAAATTACATCGTTGCCGGACCTGAAATGCTCTACGCGTTTAATTATTCTGTCGTTTTTGATGTTCTTAATAAATATGCGGATAACAATAAGGCCCAATTCCACACACCCGATGACCCCATGGCTTGGTTGGATGCAAAATCAAGTTCTGAAATGAAAAGCGAGCATTTGTGTATTCCCAGAACAGCGGACGGCACAGCATGGCAATGGCATATGGCCGATGTGAGAGATGTTATCGATTTAATCGACATATGCATTAAAAATGAGGCCGCCTACGGAAAAACGTTTAATATCGCTGGTGCGGATGTTTGCGATTGGTCAGTCCTAGTGCCCTACATTGCAGAAAAAACAGGTAGAAAAGTAGTCGAGGTGGAAATCCCCAACCTGTGGCAGTACAGTTTTGACCAATCCGCTTCCAAAAACATACTCGGTTTTCAATCGAAATATGATCATTTCGCAATGGTGGATGCTGCCATCGCAATGAGCAACCGTGAAGATATTGGAATCATTCAAGGAGAAACACTTCTATTTGCATGAATCCCGAAATCGCCTTCAACAAGGACGAGGATGGCCCGGTGATGGTAATTTGCCAATCCGTTATGCAAAACCGTGCCGCACCGAAAATATCTGATTACCTTAAAGGAAATTCGTATAGGCAAGAAAATGAAACTAATGGCTGGGGATATTATGACGACCAACTTTCGCACACTGACACCTCAAATCCCCGTCGATCAGGCTGTTGGCTATTTCAAAAAGGCCACAGAGGAGACAGGTAAAAACATTTTCGGTTTGATGGTCATAGATGACAAGGAACAGTTGGTTGGCATGATCTCCATGTACGATATTCTCTTGTTCATGCGTCCCAAGCACATTCATGTTTGGGGGCCGATGGACGATGTCGATATCGAAAAAATATTGGAATTATCATTTGAGAAGACAAGGTCCGTTCATGTGGGAGATATCATGACGCCGGACGTAATCACCGTATCCCCCCAAACACATATTTTTAAAATACTTGACATCATGATCAAAAAACACATCCGCCGCCTTCCCGTTGTAGAAGATGGCAACATCCGGGGAATCATCTATATCTCGGACCTCTTTTATGAATTGTTGGAGAGACTAACCGATTGATGGTGGGGGCCATGGACGCAATCTCACGACATTCGTTAAGCGGACTTTCAGTCAGCCAAGCCATGCGCCGGCAGGTGATTCAGTTAGATCAGGACACCCCCATCGGCAACAGCATCAATAGTATGGTAAAGTATAAAATCAATGCCCTGCTCACCACGGACGCCGAGGGGACACCGGTGGGAGTTCTGTCAAAAACGGACATCATGGGTGCATATTATGCTGATCTACCTATCGAAGCCCCCATTGCAGACATCATGAGCACACACCCCCTTTTCTGCGATCCGGAAGATTCTTTGGAAGACGCTCTCGAAAAAATGCGCAGCCATGGCGTTTACCGGCTCTATGTGACAGGCCCGGAACAAACCACGGTCTCCGGTGTGCTGGCCTATCCGGACATCGTCGGCATGCTGTATCAATATTGCCATGAATGCAAATACAGCCATTTCAGGAGGAAAAAAGACCTGTCATTGGATTCGGTGAGGCGATTGACCGTTAAAGACATCATGACCAGGGAAGTACAGGCAATCTTTAAAGACGAATCATTACTCATGGTGATGGAGGCGCTGTCGGCCTACCGCTTTGGTGCGTTGTTGATACAAGACCGCGAAAAAGTGCCTTGCGGAGTGATTTCAAAGACGGACCTTACCCTGGCCTACAAACACGGAGTCGCCTCCGCGACGCCATCAGAGAGCATCATGTCGGCACCGGTAAAAAGCTGTTCCCAGGAAGACATGCTTGAAGCGACGATCCAAAAAATGATCTACACAGACCTCCACCGACTTTTCGTCTACCGGGCCAATCCAAACGACATGGTTGGGGTCATCTCTTTGTCCGATGCAGCCCGTGCCCGATCAGGATCATGTCATGCCTGCGTCAGCAGTCGCATTAAAATAAAATAGGAACGACTGTTCTCACAAATAGAATCGATTGCCTGCAGAAGTGCGGCGGCGTTGACAATTGGGTCGCTTTTTGAAGGTTCAGTCAGATTCTGGTTCGATGCGCTCAGGATCTATTGAAGAATCGGTTTCGTCGGCGGTGATGGGAGCCGGCATGCCGAAATAATAACCCTGTCCCAAATCAAAACCGAGCTGTTGGCACACCTCGGCTTCTTCAGCACATTCGATACCTTCTGCGAGGGCGAGTATATCAAGATCATGGGCTGCTTTGAT
>JASFFF010000223.1:0-6606 GCA_050124445.1 Desulfosarcina sp. | reverse complement strand
CGGACTCGGGTGAAATTCACAAATTCCAGAAAGGCGTCTTCACCGCTGCCATGGATGGTCAGCCCTGGGACACGCGCTTTGTCAACGTCTGGAATGTGACAATCAGCCCGGATGGCCAACACCTGGCCGCCGAGGTGCGTCTCAGCCTCTACGACTACACCATCGCCGTGGATGGCGAACCGTGGGCATCGCGCTATGCCACCGTCTGGCAACCGGTGTTCAATCCGACCAATGGGGCGGTGGTGGCACCCGTTCGTGAAAAGGGGCAATGGGCCCTGGCTCAAAACGGAAGCATTCTCTGGGACCGCCGCTTCGTCCAGCTTTGGCAGCAGATGTTCAGCCCGGATGGTAGCCGGCTGGCTGCCATTGTGGCCCCCAGCTATGGCCGCTGGACCGTGGCCGTAGACGGTGTGCCCTGGACGACCACCTTTTCTACCATGGTCAGTGATGTGGCTTTCAGCCAGGACGGCCAACGCATCGCCGCGCTGGCCAAAGATAATGAAACCTATCGCGTCGTGGTGGACGGCAGCCCATGGAGCGATGCCTGGGACATGGCATGGAAACCGGTATTCAGCCCGGACGGCAGTCACGTGGCCGCCAAGGTAGAAAAAAACGGCCGCTACTCGTACACCGTAAACGGCCGCAGCTGGACAAGCTCCAGCGATGCCGCCTGGGACCCCGTGTTCAGCCCGGACGGCACCCATCTGATGCTGCGCACCGTAGAAGGAGGCGACTACATCCGACGCATCGCACCCGTTTCAACCATCACCGGTTAGGAGACAGTCATGCATAGCTTCTACAACTTCGTGAGCGGACCGCTGGCATGGATTGCCTTTCTGCTCTTTTTCGGCGGCAGCATTTACCGCATCATCCGCATGCTGATAATGGTGGCCAAAAAGGAACGATTCATCTTCAGCTACATGAGCTGGCGCTACAGCCTGCGTTCCATCTTTCATTGGATCATCCCCTTTGCCACGGTGAACTGGCGTCGCCAACCCATCCTCACCGTGGTCACCTTTACCTTTCACATCTGTCTGCTGATCACACCCATTTTCCTGCTTTCACACGTGGTGCTCTGGGACGAGGCCTTTGACATCAGTTGGTGGACGTTGCCCGATGCCCTGGCCGACGTCATGACCGTTATTGTCATTCTGGGCGCGGTCTACTTTTTAATTCGACGACTCAGCCTACCGGAAGTCAAGTACGTCACCTCTGCGTCGGATTTCGTGATATTGGCTGTCGTGGCCGCACCCTTTGTAACCGGCTTTTTGGCCTATCACCAATGGTTTGCCTATCCACTGATGATGTGCCTGCATGTTCTGGCCGGAAACATCATGCTGGCAGTGATACCCTTCACCCGCCTCAGCCACATGTTTTTATCGCCTTTTACCCGGGCGTACATGGGGTCCGAATTCGGCAAGGTCAGGCATGCCCGGGACTGGTAACAGACAGCTATTGGGATCAACCAGCGGCCGGTATTACCCAACCGGTATCAGCTGAAAAGGAGCGCGCAACATGGCCGAACCGTCCAAACAAGAAACGCCGCCTGTCATCGACGAAGGAATCGACATCGGCATATCCCGACTGACTGAAGAGAAAATTCAATCGGTAATCAACAGTGTCATCGATGCGGAGACCGGTGCCCGGCTCAGGGCCTATGTAGAGACCTGCGTCCACTGCGGACTGTGCTCCGAGGCCTGCCACTATTACCTGTCCCATGACAATGATCCACGCTACTCGCCGGTCGGCAAAGTCAAGCAGACCATCTGGGAGATGCTCAAGAAAAAAGGGCGCGTCAGCCCCGAATTTATCCGCCAAGCCGCCATCATCGCCCATACCCAGTGCAACCTATGCAAACGCTGTGCCCAATACTGCCCTTTCGGTATCGACATCGCCTACCTCATCTCCGTGGTGCGCCGGATCATCCACAGGCTGGGCGTCACCCCACTTTACATCCAGGACACGGCCCACAGCCACTCGGTGACCATGAACCAGATGTGGGTCAAGGGTGACGAATGGCCGGACACACTGCAATGGCAGGAAGAGGAAGCCCAGGCGGAAATTCCCGATTTGCGCATTCCGCTGGAAAAAGAAGGCGCGGACGTTATGTACAGCGTCATCGCCCCGGAACCCAAATTCCAAGCTCAACTGATCTATCAAGCCGCCGTGATCATGCATGTTGCCGGGGTAAACTGGACCATGCCCGCTTCCGTGGGGTGGGACAACAGCGACATGGCCATGTTCACCGGGGACAACGAGATTATGGGGCGCATCAAACGTGCCCATTTTGAAACGGCTGCCCGGCTCAAGGTCAAAAAGATCGTCATGGGCGAATGCGGACACGCCTTCAGGAGCGTTTACGACATGGGCAACCGCTGGTTGGGCTGGGCCATGCCGCCGTTTAAAATCGTGCATGCCATCGATTTTTACTACGATTTGATCAAGGAGGGCCGCATCAAGATCGCCAAGAAATATGAACCGCCCATTACCCTGCATGACCCCTGCAACGTGGCGCGTGGCGGCGGTCTGCACGAGAAAGCCCGCTACGTGGCCCATGCCCTGTGTGACAATGTCATCGAGATGCACCCCAACCGGGAACACAACTACTGCTGCTGTGCCGGCGGCGGGGTTATCAATACCGGCCCGCCATTCAAGATGACGCGAATCGAGGGCAACCGCGTCAAGGCCGAGCAGTTGTTTGCGACCAAAACCCGGGGGGCCAAGGTGCTCGTGGCGCCCTGTCACAACTGCCACAGTGGTCTTCACGACATCGTGCACCATTACGAAATTGGATTGGACATCAAGTTCTTCGGGGACATCATCTACGAAGTGATGGAAAAGCCCGTGTGAGACCAGGAGGAAAGATGAAAATCGTCACGCTGATAAACTTGTGCCTGCTGATCGGGATCGTCACGCTCCTCTCCCCGGCGTGGTCCCAGGAAGACATGACCGTCGTGGACAACAGCGCTTTTGATAATCCTCAGCGCCCGCCATCGGTGTTTGTGCATGACGAACATAATGAGGACGCCGGCATCGAGGACTGCAACGTATGCCACCACGTCTATGAAGACGGCCAGCTGCTCGAGGATGAATCCTCGGAGGATCAGAGCTGTTCGGAGTGTCACAGCCAAAAAGGGGGTGACGGTCAGCCCTCGCTGATCAAGGCCTTCCACCTAAGTTGCAAGGGCTGCCATCAGGCGCAGGCGAAGGGACCGATTATGTGTGGGGAATGCCACATCAAATAGAAACAGAAGCGGCACCTTATGGCTCGGGCCTGCGTTCTAGCGCCCTTGAAATCCTCAACGGTGCCCTGCTGCGACTCCGGTTTCAATATCACTGCGGCCTTGGCCTGAACCATAACCGCCACTTCCTAAGTCATCAACATACACTGAATTGGCCCGGCCTGGATGTGGTCCGTTGCTGGTTCGACATCCAGCCGCAACATGTCTCTTTGCAAAGCAATGATTAGGAGAAAGCTTCCATGCCCAAGAAAATTCTCATCATCGACGACGATCCCATTGTGGTCAAATATCTGGAAGCCGTATTCAGTGACAACGGTTACGAAACCTGCGCCGCTTCCAGCACCATGGAGGGGCTGGACGTGGTCAAGAAGGAAAAGCCCGACCTGATCACCCTGGATCTGCAGATGCCCGGCGAATGGGGACCGCGCTTCTATCGCAAGCTGCGCAAGGACAAGGACCTGCGCGACACGCCGGTCATCGTGGTCAGCGGCATCGACGGCGACCACGCCATCAAGGATGCCATCGCCTACGTAAAAAAACCCTTCGACCCGGAAAAGCTGGTGGGGATTGTAAAAAATACCATCGGCTGACGACATCGGGCCATCAATGGCAATCTGGCCGACCGTTTGCGATTGTGTAGGCGCCCCGCCAGTATCCATCGATGTTTATCTGGTCAAAAATGACTGAAATCGGGAGGCAGTCATTTCGTCATCAGACCAGATCCAAGCTCAGCGACTTGTCGCAATGACGGTTTTATGATACTTATTAAGTTAAGCTTTTATCCGGTCTATCGACAAATGCGCTGTATCGAATTTGAAAACCATTGTTGACACGGGCTGCACGGCGGCATCGCAATGATAGACGACACGCCCTACATCATTGTAGACAATCAAATAATCCCGCCCATTGAGCGCTCATCACCCGCACAATCGGCTGGCGACGATCCTCCCGCGCAGAAGGAACAGCCCTTCGGTGTGATCGATCGGGTGACCATTTCCAAACAAGCCCGTGAAAGGTGTCGCCAGCAGGCTGACCTGACCAAAGCCGATTCAACGGACATTGAAGACCGGAAGCAAATACCACCGCTGTCATCTTCCCCATTGACCGATTCACCGCATCGACGAATCCCCTGACCGATCGGACCCACCAGGCCGCGGACGGTCGCCCTGGCAAATACACATGAGGTTATGGATCCATCTTCGTCGAGGGCCGCATGGTTGATCTGTGTTCATCTGCTCGGCCAGGCTCATGTGGGAAAGGTGTTTAGCGCTGACACGGGCGGATCTAAGTTTTCCCAGACAGGTCGATCCATTTAATCTCGCTGGCCGTTTTTTCTCCGATAACCGTGTAATTCAGCGAGGGCGGCATTTCAGATTGTGTTTTTGAAAGGGGAATGCGGCTGCCCATAATCTCGGCAAACCGTTGGGGAAAAAGTGGGCGATTGTCTGGATCGGCGTAACCCGAAGGATAAATTGGCTGTTTGGTCTCCAGGTCATATTTATCCTTGGCGCCGACGGTGTGAAGAATTTCGTGGGCGATAACCACTTGGTTTTTCTTTTCCAGCCGGTAGTTGGCATACGCGTGTACGATACCAAAAAGCCCCTTGCGGATACCCAAGGAGTTTTCCAACGGCTGGGAGGTGTCATCATCATGATAGACGATGAATATTTTTATGTCTGGTGAAGGACCGTCTGTGAACGTATCATTCTGGTAGGCCCAAAGCCGCATCTTAAGACTCCACCACATCACTTTCAAGGGATTTCGCCCATGGGGCGGAGACGGTGGCAGGTTGTCGACAGCAGGTGCCAGCCGAATGGTGAAGGGCTGCGCCAGGGGCAGACCGTAGGCCTCCGCTTCGTCCGAAAAAAAATCAGCGATAGGCACAAAATCCGTTTCTTCGAGATTGTCAATGTAGTTGTTAATGTGCGCCAACTGATCGCCATTGATGGGGTAAATGCCGACCCACAGGGGATCGTCCCAATCCGTGGTCCAGCGTCCGGTCATAATAGAATCGATGCCCACAACGACCAGTATCAGAAGAAGGAGGCCAATTCGCGCTGTTTTCCAGATTTTTTTGAAAGGGCGTGAGGCGCTTTCGGAAACCAATGCCGGTGCGGCAGCCTCGGCAGGTGCTGTCTCCCCGGACCGCTTCTGCGACCTGATTAAAAACTCACCGCATTGAATGCAAGTTGTGGAACGACGTTGTGACAAACCGCAGTGAGGGCATGTCTCCAGATTGGTTTTGGGTTCCGCGGCTGCAGCGGGCGGGGCAGTTGCAGCAGCTGTTGGGTCAGCGATAGGCACCAAATCAAAAATCACACCACAGCTGGCTGCCGCTTGCTGAACCTTTTTGGCCGTGGACTCATCCACACGCTTTTTTATGGTCACGGAACCACCTGAAAAAAGTCTCTCAACGGCTTCCGGTTTCAATTTGAAGCGCTTGGCCAGTTTCGCTTTGGCTTCATCCAAATCTTGTTTTGGCGAGCATTCCCCTCGAAAAACCACTCTAAACGGCATCGTTCCGTCTTCCTCGCGGCTGCAACATACGTTCGGTTCCCCTTGAGCGCGCTAAGCGTGCATGGTTAGATAGTACCAATCCATTAATGGCAATTTGCCCGATATCGGCGTTGTTCTCAAAATTTATTCCTCGGAATATCAACCATATGTACCCCAAGGGCACTTCCTGCGGGGCGCCTACGGATAAATTTTTCGCACGCCTTGATTTCAACCAAATTTGCCTATTTCTGGACGAACACCAACTATTTCGTTTTCGGCAAATGGGTCCGATTGCTTGAGTACGAATTGTCCCTCACTGCCGGTAGATCTTTCGGCACGGCTATCCCTTGTCCGGCTCACCGTCGTCGTCACTTTTTTCCGAAGGGTCTGGATGCGTCGTGCCGGGGGTCTTGGATGCGGGGGGCGGCTTGAAGCCAAACATCTCCATCATGGCATCAAAAGAGGGGGTACCGGTCATCATATCCGGCATGCGCCGCGACATGTCCAGTCCCATGTCAAGCCATTGGCCGAACTGTTGGTCAAACGCCTTTTTGGTTTCGAGGTAGTTATGGATGGTCTTCTGGAAATATTTTTCGAAGAACTCAGCCAAGGCATTGTCTCCGTAGCGGATAATCAAGTGTAGCACGGGTACCGGCAACAGGCTGTTCCTGCGCTTGGCCGCCTCCAAGACGATTTGGGTAAGGATGAATGCGGTCACATCCTCGCCGCTAGTCGCGTCGTTAATGTGCACATGCTCGCCGCTGCGAATCATCTCGGAAACATCTTCAAGGGTCACATAGCAGCTGTTACGGGTATCGTATAGTCTGCGGTTGCTGTACTTTTTCAGAATCAGGGCATCGGGCATCTG
>JASFFF010000222.1:0-6612 GCA_050124445.1 Desulfosarcina sp. | reverse complement strand
AAACACATCGACCCTGCTCCAGCAGGCAGTCCGCGGTGCGCGAGATGCCGGAGCCCAGGTGACAGAAATCGTGTTGCGTGATTTGAAAATGTCGCCTTGCCTTGAAATATACGGCTGCAAGAAGACAGGACACTGCGTTATCAAAGACGACTATGGAAAGATCGAGGCGTTGCTGCAGCGCATCGACGGCTTGATGCTTGCCTCACCAATCTTCTTTTACACGGTCAGCGCGCATACCAAAATTCTGATGGATCGCTGCAATTCCTTATGGGTTAAAAAATATTGGATCGACAAGCGACCCTTTGGCCAGAAAAGTTATCCACGCAAGGGTTTGTTTATATCCGTGGGTTCGACCAAAGGTAAACGCCTGTTCGACGGCGCACTGCTCAGCGTCAAATATTTCATGGATGCACTGGACATGGCGCTGTGGCAGTCACTTGTTTTTCGGGGTATTGAAGCGGAGGGGCAGATTCTACAGCATCCATCCGCCCTGCAGGAAGCCTATGATGGGGGCAAAGAACTGGTAAGGGCATTGGCCCAAGAGGATGCCCGATAGGACGATCCTATGAAAGCGGCATCTGTTGCCCCAGACCCCTGTTCTTATATGAGATGACGAAAGGAATTAAACGATGGCCTTGAGAACTGTTCAGACCGACTCGGCACCGGCGGCAATCGGACCCTATTCGCAGGCAGTGGTTGCCCCTCCGTTTGTTTTTGTCAGCGGACAGCTGGGATTGGATCCTACCACCGGTGAATTGGTGAGCGACGATCTTAAAAGTCAGGCCAAACAGGCCCTGGAGAACATCAAGCAGGTACTGACGGCTGCCGGCAGCCGTCTGGAACAGGTGACTGCCGTCGAGGTCTTTCTAACGGACATGGACGACTTTGCTGACTTCAACACGATTTATGCCGACTATTTCTCGACCCACAAGCCCGCCCGGGCCGCCATCGCGGTGCGCGCGCTGCCCAAAGGTGGCTGTGTGGAAATCAAATGCACGGCGCTGGCAGGGTGACGGCAGCCATTCACTTGGATGCATCGCTACCGTAAATCGGATGTATATAAGACAATGCGATGCCATCAAGGCCTACCGAGGCAAACCGCCGCCGGGTTAAAATGGCATGTGGTACCAGTCTTGACGGGGTTTAATCCTCGATTTCGGGAAAGGTCGTCGCCGCTGCAAATGCCGCTGCAAAATTGGGTTCAGTGGCCAGTTCCAAAAATCGGATGCGGCGGCACAGGGACCGTGCCTTGGATCTGAGTTTCTTGTCCAGCAGGGTCATAACCACACCAACGCCGGCCAAATTTTCCCTGGAAGCCACCGTTCCCTGGGCCACGATCGGCGGCAGCATGCCGATGGCCAGCGCATTTTGCCAATTGAAGCGGGCCCCGAAGGCGCCGGTGAGGATAATCCGATCGATTTTTTGGATGCCGGCCTTGCTCATGAGAAATTGGATGCCTGTGGAAAGGGCGCCTTTGGCCAGTTGTATCTGGCGGATATCTTTCAAGGTGATGGTGATGGTACTGCCGGTGGCGGTTTGATCGCTCTCGGCGAGAGTGAAATACCTGCCGATTCCTTTTTCGTCCGCGGTTACACCTGAATGATTCTCGTCAAGTCGGCCGTTGGTTCGGATGATCCCGGTTCGTCGCATAGCCGCAATGGCGTCGATGATGCCCGAGCCACAGATGCCCATGGGTCGGTTGTTGCCCTCGTTTCCCAAAACCTCATAGGCCACACCCCGGTTTTCCGTGTTCGGCCACGCGCGGTGAATGGCCCCGGATACCGCGCGCATGCCGGAGGAGATCTGCGCGCCTTCCAGGGCCGGACCGGTGGCACAACTGGTGGCCCACAATTGCTCGCGGTTTCCCAAGACCACTTCACCGTTGGTGCCGATATCGACGATGAGTGAGATCGCTTCCCGCTCATAGGTGTGGTCGGCTAAAATGGCGGCGATTGTGTCTCCACCCACAAATCCGGAGACGACGGGCATGAGAAAAACGGGAGCTGACGAATCGGCGGCGATTCCCAAATCATCGGCACTCAAATTAGGCGGCGTCAGGGTTACCGGTAAATACGGATGAACCCCGAGACCATATGGATGCAGCCCGGCGACAATTTGCTGCATGGTTGTGTTGCCGCATATGGCTATCTCATCGATGGCGTCGCGGTCTGCACCCGCCTGCCTCAAGCAACGGGTAATGAGAATGTTGATACCTTCAACGGCCAGGTGCTGAAACTGATCGAGGTACTGGTCAATTTCGTTGATTCGGCTGATGCGGGTAATCACATCCTCCCCAAAGCGACGCTGGGGGTTGACACAGGCATCGGCAGCCAGCAGGTGGCCGCTGTTTAAGTCGCACAAGTAGCCGGCAATCGAGGTGGTTCCCAGGTCCACGGCAAAACCGAGGCTGGTTTTCTGATGGCCATCCATAATGCGGCGGATACCAGCCTCTTCATGCACCACCAGGGTGAAGGTCTCCCAATTGCCGCGATAGGCGGCCAAGCGACGCAGGGATGCGATGTCGATTGTCTTTTCTCCGGCGAAATTAATCTGGGCCGCCAGCCAGTCTGAGATGCTTGAAGGAGGCGTGTCCGCCATACATTCGTGCCATTGGCCGGCAACGGTTACCCTTCGGATCATGGCATCCGCCGTATAGCATGCAGCGATCTCTGTTTTGCCGCGGGTTTCGGCTTTTTCAGCCAGCGTGTCGGGGATTGTCACCGTTGCACTGCTGACGGCCCGGGCCTGACAGGCCAACCGCGATCCATCCAATACCTGGGCCGGTGTGAGCACATCCAATTCCGCATCGGTGGGCGGTGAGAAATGCTCTGCCGGCCCAACCAGGACCCGGCATTTACCACAAAAACCGAGGCCACCGCAGTCGGCACGAATCTGAACATGATTATCGGCGCCCAGTTCCTGAATCGTTTTGCCTTGGTCAAGCACCACCTTGAGGCCGGCCGGCTCAAACCTGATGCTCTGCTGTCGGGTCATTGATTTCGGCCCCTCAGACAAATCTATTGAATCTTGCTGCGGATTATCACCATCATCGCCCGTATGGACGGGTGTTGCCGCCTGCTCAATGATTGAAAATCCTTGGCTGCCACGGGCGCTGACCGATTCCTCCAGCGTATACCAGCCGCTGGGTCGCACCGGCAGTTCCTGAGAAAGAAAGCTGGATTGGATCTCCAGATGATTGCCGGCCACCCGCCACCGGATGCCATCATATGGCCGGAAGCACGCCTCTGCCTGGCTGCCGCAGCGAGTGGCAATGCCACCGGTTGGGGAGGTCATGAAAAGTTCTACAGGATAAACACCTGTGGCTTGCGCAAACGCCTGGCCGTCGCTTTCAGACAGACCGCTTGGTGTGCAGAAAGCGAGCCTCAGGGCGCCTTTTTCCGGTGGGTTGTCCACGAGTATGCGGTAGCGGTCAGGGCTGCCAATCAATATGGTGGGCGCCATGTCAGCAAGTTGCTGTTTAATGGCCGCAGTATCGAGCGGTGTTTGTGCCGCCACCCGGGCCGATACCGCCAGGGGTACCAACAGAGAAAGGATCAGGCCGGTTATATCGCTTGCAGGTACGGTGGCCAAAATGCGATCGCCACTGCCGATTTCAAAACGGCTGGTCAAGTAGGCCACTTCGCCCAGCAGGTTGCGGGGCGTTTTCGACCACGACTGCAAGGCAGCCCCGGCGCCCCCTGTAAAAAGGTGGATCCAGGTTCGGTCAGGATTGCGTTCATCATCAACTATGAGGGTCTCGACTTCGTCGACCAGTTGTTGCGGATCAATTCTGACGACGCCCTCCGGCAAGGTGCCGGGGGGCTGCCCGATTATCCTGGTGAATTCTTTTCGTCGCTGAAGATCCGCTAATGCGGTCTCCACAAGGCTATCAGGGATCAGCAATTCCGGGCCTTCAGACAGGGTCGCCAACATGGCTGCGGCCAACACCGCGCGATCGTTGGTAACCACGCACACGGGTGTCTCGTCTTCATTTCGCATCAGCACATGCTTGATCTGCCTGGCCAGACAATAGAGCCCATCGTAGTTGGTACCGGGTATGGTGAACGCCTGCCCCGGCCTGCTCGGCCCCGTGAGAAGCTGCCGCATCAATATCACGACCGGGTCAATGGTTTCTTCAACATCTGTCATGACGCGTGTCTTCCTCGTTAGGCATGTTCTGACTCGTCATTGGCATCCGATATCGATCTTGAAGGTGGTGGTGCACTTGAGTGGTGCGATGTCATCCATTAAACGGTTAACTGATATTACAGGCAACCGGCGGGGTCAAGGTGAATGGCAAGCCGAATCCTTGACAGATAGGCATAATTTCACTACGTAGCGGATTTCCAATCGTGGCTTAAAGGTGCCAACAGGGAGGGCACCTGCATGCGAGGACGCCGCTGCTTAATCAGTCACAAGCGTGGTATGCGTTCCTGTGATTGCCAGAATATCGGTATCATTGAGCCGGTGGCCCATCAACCGGAATAGAATTATCAGGGCTGCTCATGAGCGACAGAATGGCTTCGATTCCAGCGAAAAAACCACCGGTGCTGCTGGGCCTGCTTGGCTGCCTGGCTGTCTTTGCATCAGCCTTTTGCTTTTACTTTTCCACTGTTGTCATTCGCTGGTCGCGCGAGGTGGTGACCATCGACGCTGCCTATTTCGCCTTTTTTCGATTTTTTTTAGGATTTGCGGTTGTTTGCCTGATTATGCTGGTGCGCCGGCAGAAACCGGCCCCCAAGCGTTACCATCTTCTCATCGGTCGCACCCTGGGAAACTGCATTGCCGTTTACTGCTTTTATCAGGCGGTTCGCTTTACCTCCGTAGCAGAGGCCAACATCCTGAATATGACCTATCCCATCTTTGTTGCCATATTGTCCTGGTTTCTTTTACGTCAACAATGGGATTGGGTAGCTGCGGCCATGGTGATGGTGGCTGTTGCCGGGGTGTGGCTGATTTTGGAGCCAGACCGGATTGGGTTGGGGGTTCACAGCATCTGGGGCTTGGGATCAGGCTTCAGTGCCGGCTTTGCCATCATCTATTTAAACCTCAGCCGGCAGCATCATGATGCCAACACCGTTTTGTTTTTCATGTTCGGTATGGGGTCGATGCTGATGGTCGTTTTTTTTCAACAGCATTTTTTCTGGCCCAATGGCCGTGAACTTTATTATCTGGCGCTTTGCGGCGGAGCCGGTATTGCCGGCCAATTTCTCATCACGTTGGGATTCCGCTATGTGACTGCGGTGGAGGGGGGCGTGATATCATCCTCGCGAATTCTTCTGGCAGCCCTGTTGGGGCCGTGGCTGGCTGCAGAGCCGGCGCTGGGTCCGGCCGGATGGATCGGTGCCTTGCTGATCTTCATGGCCAACGTGGTGCTTGCGGTTCGCAAGGGCTGGTAGCCGGTGCAGGTGCAGTTCCCTAACCGGACACGCGATCACGCTTCGGCATAGCGGCATGAGCGGCGCATCAACATTGCTGAACGCCGAGCTTCACAGGTATGGCAACAAAACCGTTCCCCATGCATGAATCGTTGTCAGCGGGGTTTGGCCACATGCCAATACCTTTCTGCACGCTTTCCGGAGGTCCCCGTGGTCACAGTTTCGAATCCACATTTAGCAAGCATGGAAAGCAATGATGCCTGTCCGCGATAGCAATCGCACCCCCCCTTTTTTTTGAACAACAGATGGGTCCGATGCCAGAGCCAGTGGGGGCTGGCCGGCGGCTTCATGATGGATCGCATGATCAATAATCCCCCGGGGAGCAGGCGTTCGTGAATGCGCTCAAGGGTCTTTTTCATTTCCCAGTCTTCAAGGCAATGACTCACGTCGAGCATAATTACCAGGTCCAATAAGACATCCATGGATGGCAAATGGGGCGCCTGCCCCTGCGTGATCCGCCCGCGATCGCCCAATGCCAGCGCAGCGAACCGCAGCTTTTCGGCATCTGCTTCGATACCGTGGATGGTGGCCGTGGGGTACTTGTCGGCCAACCAGCAGGCAATTATGCCAAACCCGCAACCCACTTCTAAAAGATTGGCCATATCGGCTTTCTGGGGTACCAGCGTCTCCAATTCCCCGAGTAGCGGATCCACATGCAACTTATAGCGCGCCGCCATGCGCGGGAAAGGCGTCATGTTGCGGTAGCGCCAGGCGACCCCCCCGGTATCTGCAGGTATGGTGTCAAACCGCTTCTTCAGCAGTGGTGGAAGGATCAGCAGGCTGCCGATGAAGGCGTAGCCGATACCCAGAAATGTAACGATTCCGATGTCCTTGAGTAGACTGTGGCTGGCATCCATCAGTGCCCCAAACCCTACCAGGGATGCACCGGCGAACAGGCATACCGCCATGTAGGTGATCCCGAGATCCGCATGGTCTAGACGTTGATAACGCTGATATCCCCGAATGATAATCAGGGGCAAGCCTGCGCTGACACCCAGAATGGTTGCTGCGAACATCAGAACCGGCAGTCCCGGCGCGCGATCCATCAGGCCCAGGGTTCCCAGGGTGCATAGCCCGGCAAATACCAGGGGTACCAAACCGATGAGCACCATCTGCACGTTGGCTACAAAAAGCGCCATCAGCAATATCAGCCCCAATGCGGTGATCGCCATGG
>JASFFF010000221.1:0-6613 GCA_050124445.1 Desulfosarcina sp. | reverse complement strand
CGGGTTGAAAGCGTATCCGACCTGTCGAGATAACTTTTAAAATCATCTGATTTTATCCAGATGCCACGCGACAAAAAACCTGCTCCCAGCTCTTTGACCAACAGATTAAACAGCTTGATGGTGACCGTACCTTGATCGACAGCTTTGCATTCAGCATCGGATTGCGCTGAAATAGAATGTCGAAAGGACGCCAGCACGCCACCTTTACGCATGACCGCACCGACCAGTCCCGGCATTGCGGCCGACAATGCCAACGCATCTCCATCACCGACCAGGGTGGTGTCAAAATCGTCAACCGGGCTGCCGTTCAAGAATACCGTTTTTATCCGCTCGTCCACATAATCGGGGTTGATCCCCAGCTGATCCTGCAAAAATGAATTAATCGTACAGCCGGTGCAGGCCGTGACGTTGAAGCCACCTTGCAGAAAAGAGAAAAATGGACTTAACCGACGGCAGGTCAGATCAAGTTGAAACGCTTCATTTCGTCCATGAACCATAATCAAACCCTTTCTCGACGCCTGGCTCAAGGCAATACCAGACGTGATTGGTGGGTTGTATTCAGACCGGGTGCGTCGCACCCGATATCAATCGCAACCGTTTACGCGCTGACGCGCTTTTGCCTTGCCGGCCGTTGACTGGAAAGGCAAGCCAACCGCTAAACAAGTGGCGGTTGACGGCAACCGGTCTTTATGCTACATAGTGGTACAAACGGTGCTCCAACTGTTTGTACCACTTCGCTGACTCCGCCAGGAGACCAGTGAGCAAAAATCCCAATGTATTCATCCCATTAACTAATCGGGCAAGACACCCTGCCAATGGTCTTGCCCGATTATTTTCAATGCAGAAGTATCTCCAAGCTTGGAAAACTGTTTGACACACACTTGTCATCGTCATGCGTTTGTTCTACCCTTAAAACATGAATATTTTTCTGCCATACGCTGTTATCCTGCTTATTTTGGCTGGCGCTGCCGCGCCTGCATGTGCCGACGGAATTTCAAAGGATTCCTATGGCAAACGCATCGGGAAGACGATCCCTCGCCTGGAATCGAAAATATACCCCGATCCCGTAGGCCGCGCTTTGGCACCCGACGCTATGAGGCCGCATCGTGAAATCGTCATCGATAAAGGGGGCCGGCGCATTGGCTTGGCTATCCCCAAAAATGGAGGGGGGACGAATGATGACCTGCTCCGCCTCCGGTCCGGCAAACGTGTGGGCAACCAGCTATTCAACCCTTCCGGTCGCCGCGTAGGAACCATAATCAAAAAGTAACGGTTTTAAATGGCAGGTCTGCTCTTTGGCTGCGCGCAGCACCGACCACCTGGAAACCCGTTTTGTTGAGCAGTGCACCGACCAGCGTCCCAACTTTCCCCAACCCAAAACCAGAATCGTATTAAAGGTCATTTTCGATCAAACCCCTTGTGCGTGTCATGGTAAAAGGCAGGAAGCCACCAGCAGGTGACACTTGCTCGATGGCCGTCTCAGGCTGATCAAGCGCAGGCCCTGTTGGTTTCAAGCGTGGAAACCAAACCGTCTTTGACCATTTTTGCCAGCCGCCGGTGACTGCCATAAACGTTGGTCAAAAAGTAAATGCACTCGTCGCAAAAATTCATGCCGCGGCCATCGATGATGGCACGCAAATAACCAACATAGCCGAACTTGTTATATTCTCCCCGGCTCATGGGACACAGGGCACCATCGGCAGCTGTTCTATAGGAGGCGTGATCGGTAAGGCCCAGGTTATGACCGACCTCATGCAGGGATACTTTCAAGGTTCGGTCAAGAAAACGCTCGTAGGCTTGTTGAGATTCAATCCGATCGGTGCAGAGCTTTTTGGTGGATACCACGGCCACATCATTTTGGGGATTCTTGCCACCGAAAATTGAATTGTAAAATTCATCCTCATCGAATGTTCTCAGATCTGCATCGGTAATCCCCAAGACATGACCCTCATATTCCTGATGAAGGATCTTGGTTAAAAAAAAGGCATCGATGCTATCCACAACAGGGGCTTGATGACGCGCCAGCTTGAACTCAATAATAGTCCCGCGGAACGCATCCAGAATGCGGTTGCCAATCACTTTCAAGCTGCTGTAGGTGATGTCGCTGCCTGCGCGCACGATTTGCAGGGATGAAGTGTTGCTCAACATGTCAATCTCCCTCCGGTCGCAAAAAGGCTCTGTTCGGTTCGCGGTTCAAATTTGGCCACATAAACGGGCCTGCAATACACACCTATCAATCATAGCCCATCTTTTCCCTGACCTGTCGAAATTGCGCCCGGACCCTTCCGGCGGACACACCCATGGCGATCGCCTGCACAGCGCCGATCTCTTCATCGGTCAGACCCATTTCTTTGGCAACGCCAAAGAAATGTTCCATTCACGGGTAACACCCCAGAACGAACGATGCCGTCAATTGGATCATTAGGGTTGTTTTATGATCTAATATCTTATTTTCGGCGGTGGATTCAAAAAAGGCTTCATACGTTTGCTCTTGAAGCGCTGGTAACATGGGATCTCCTTTTATTGGTGTGTCTATCCTTCAACGGCAAAATGCCGATGTATTGAGATCGTATTGGTCCAATTGATCGACGATCAAAAGCGGATGCAGATCTTCCCAAAATGCTTGGCCTGTTGCAGATAGGTCAGCGCCTGCTTCAGTTCTTCAAAGGCGTAGACGCGATCGATCACCGGCTTCACTTGGTGCCGGGCCATGGCTCGGGTCATGGCTTCAAATGAATCCCGGTGGCCGACGGTGATTCCCTGGAGACGCACCTTGCGGGTGACGATTAATCCCAGGCTCACGCCCATGTTCAAACCGGAAAGCACGCCGATCATGCTGATCGTTCCCCCGGGCCGAATCACCCGCAAGGATTGGGGCAATGTTTTCTCGCCGCCCACCTCGATGATGTGATCGACCCCTAGGCCCATGGTTCGTTTTTTGACCGCCTTGCCCCACTGTGGAACAGCACCGTAGTTTAGACCTTCGTCGGCACCCAGCGCGATCGCCTGTTCCAGTTTATCATCGCTACTCGAGATAACGATCACTTTGGCCCCCAACAGCTGGGCGAACTGCAGGGCAAACAGGGACACGCCGCCGGTTCCCTGCACCAACACGGTATCTCCGGCTTTGACATCCCCTTCCGTGACCAACGCGCTCCATGCGGTCAGCGCAGCACATGGCAGGGTTGCCGCTTCCTCATCCGTCAGGTGTTCGGGGACCTTGGCCAGCCCTTCCTCATTCACGACCATGTATTCCTGCATCACTCCGTCCATCGGGCCGCCGAGGGTGGCGGTGAGTCTGGTCAGGTCGGGTTCTCCGGCAATCCATTTCGGCATGAACATTGGGCAGGCCCGATCACCGGGGACCACCCTGGTGACGCCGGCCCCGATTTCAACTACCCGCCCAACGCCGTCCGAGATCGGAACCAGCGGCAGCGTGCCGGTAAATGACCCGTATCCTCTGAGCGGCACCACGAGATCACGGTAGTTGATGGAAGCCGCTTTCATCTGAAGCATGACTTCATGGGGACCCGGTTGCGGCTGTTTACGCTCGGCAATCTTCAGGTGGTCCATGGACCAGTCATCCTGAATCTGGAATACCTTCATGCGTCCTTCCCTCCGGCAGCTGAGATCCCATATTCCTCGGGCCACACAGGATCAATGCAGGCCCTTGCTCCCCGTCTGGTCTTCAAGCTCTCTGAGGATACTTTTGGGGGGGTGGCCGTTTCCCCTGATCAACTGCTGGATCTCCCGGGTCAGGCGATTGCGGGCCACGATTCTGGAGAGGGCCTGAACACATTTTTGAAGCCGCTCGAAAGGGGATGTCATTTCCAGGAGCCCCTGGCGCTCAGCCGGCCCGAATCCTTCCAGAGCCGCGATGGCATAGGCCAGCCGTTTGGGTTGAATACGTCCCCCGACACCTGACGGCTCAAATCCGGTATCGTTGTCCGTCAACTTGTCGAGCAGATTCAATGCGTTTTCAACAAGTGCTTTCAGTTCGTCATTTTCTGCCTCCGGCCCATCGTCGAAAAAGGTAACCTGCGCTTCCATGAAGGCTTGATCTTCGATCAATTCCTGAATGACAAAACGCGCCTCGCCCCGGGTCATGATATCCATTCGTCCGTCGTCGTATTGTTTGATAACTTTGGTGATCCGGGCCATGCAGCCAACGGCGTGAATGGACTGGCCGTCGAACAAGACAATCCCAAACGGCCTGTCTGCATTCAGACACTCGCCGATCATCTGCTTGTAGCGCTCCTCGAAAATGTGAAGGGGCAGCAGCATGTCCGGCAACAGAACCAGACCAAGGGGGAACAGGGGAATTTTGTGGGCATCAGTCACGAACACCTCCGGTGTGGTGGGTAGTCGTTTTGCTTTCACTGCCGACCGCCATCGCTGCGGCCCTCCGTGCGGCTGTAAGCCTTCAGGCTAGACCCGATTGCCGACCTTCAAGCCTTCATCGATCAAATCCAGGACCGTCTGTTTCTCCTGGGGGAATTGATAGCCCTGGTAGCTGTGAGAAAACAGGAGGCGGCCCTGCAAATCTTTCCAGTAGTTGCCGACATGATCGAAACATACCCGGCTGGAGACTGACAACTTCTGTACGGTCAGGCGCAGCTCCCGAAGTTGCTCGGCGGGTGTCAGCATTTCAACGCGCTGCTCGGCCACATCCCGGGCCAGCGGGGTTCCGGGCCAGGCGCGAAACGGTCGCGATCGAATATAGTGGGGATCGATGGCGCTGAGCACACGGGCCGTGTTTTCGGCATGCGCCTGCCACATGGCCTTGCCCCCCAGACCCGGCATCCAGTACTCCGACAGCTCAAAGCCGGCCTCCAGGGCTTTGCGTCCGCCTTTGATATGAATGTCGGCCGTGGCGCCTTTGCGGATTTGCTGCAATACCGTATCATCCCCGCTTTCCAGGCCCACGTGCAGGCGGTCGAGTCCCGCAAGACGAATGGCCTTGAGCTCATCGGGCGGCTTTTGCACCAGGGTTTTTGAGCGGGCATAGGAGGTAACCCGGATGATAGAGGGAAAGGTCTGGCGCAGATGCGCTAAAACTTCCAGCAGGTGATCGGTTTTCATGATCAGGCTGTTGGCATCCTGCAAAAAAGCGGTTTTACCGCCGGACAACAGCCAGTGGTAAAGCATGGCAAACCCGGGATGATTGTTCAGCACCGGGTACTTTTCGATGAGGGCCATGGCGCCCAGGTGGCTAATGCCGCCGTCTTCGCCGGACCGCCGTGAAAGTGCCGCCAGGTCGTCGCGCGTGGCCGCCATGGCATCGATATCCTGCTTGATTTCGGCAACCGAGCGCACCTGGAATTTCTCGGTCTTGTACATGCCGCAAAAGGTACAGCGGTTCCAGGGACAATTGCGGGTCAGGCGCACCAGCAAGGAATTGCTGCCACCTTCACTGGGCGGCCGGTAAACGCCGGTCTCGAATGTATATTTTTCAGCAGAGGCAGGTTTCATAATTTGATTATCTACCATTTTTTAGGCAATCAACCAAGGCCCGGGCCGGCCCACGGGTCACGTTGCGGGCGTGACGCAGTGCACGCACCCCAATCACTTGACGATTCTGAGAACGTTTTTGAACTTGTCGCCATCCGCCACCTGGAGGAGTTCGAACAGTGCGGTTTCGACACTGGTCAGCCCCGCACCGACATCTCTCATTTTCTGCAAGCCAAGGGCCTTGTTTTCCGGTCTTCTCGAAGCGACCGCATCGGCGACAACCTGAACCTCAACCCCCATATCCACCAAACCGGCTGCTGTCTGGTAGACACAGATGTGGGTTTCAATACCTGCAATCAACACCTGTTTTCGGTCCAGCTGCTTCAGGGCCGCCACAAACTGCTGATTACGGCAGCTGTCGAAGCTCATTTTACTGATTGGCGTAACGCCGGTAATATGGTCGGCAATCTCCGGTACGGTCGGCCCCAGTCCACCCGGATTCTGCTCCACCCAGAGGATGGGGACTTCCAGCACCTGGATTCCTTTAATCAACTTTTGAAGGTTGTCGAACAGCAGCTCCTTCTCGTGCATCAGGTTGGCCAGCTTGCCTTGAACGTCTACAATCAAGAGGCAGGTCTGTTCCATTTTCAGCATGTTTCATTCCTTTCTTGGATGCGGCAGCAGAAACCGGCCGCGGCAGAACCCGGTCTGGAGGACGCCCTTTCCCCGCCATCTTCCCGGTCAAAAAGCGCCGTAGGATGCTTCTACAACCTGCCTGCCATATTTCCTTTCCAGCCGTCGAATGGTGAAATGACCTCGGGCCATATCCTGGAAATGATCGATAAACACGGTATTCACGATCGCCCCCCCCGCTGCACCGATGGCGGGAATCGCCTGGGCAGCGGCCTTCTCCGACACCTGTATACTGAAGCGCTCCGAGACTTGGGCGATTAACCGCACCAGGGCCGGGGCACCTGAATCGGTGAGACCTTTCTTGGACAGGTATTCGGACGCTTTCGAGATTGTTTGGGACAACGCTGCGCGAACGGCAAAATACCCGGCTTCAGATGCATCGTCACGCGTGTCCGTACCCCCCAGGGCAAAGACCTCGATACAGGCCATCTGGGTCTCGGCATGATGGATGCTTTAGTTTTGGCTTCTG
>JASFFF010000220.1:0-6615 GCA_050124445.1 Desulfosarcina sp. | reverse complement strand
AGTTGAACATGTTCTTTCCCCCTACGGATTTCAGTCAGAATCGGGTTGACCGTGAAAGCATTTACTTCAAGGTTACTCAAGAAGTGACCCAGAAATTGTCCATTCCCGCGGCCCTTAAGATCAGCTACTATTTTACCGATCTGGGCCCCATGATCCAGCGGCTCTCCCAGACCGGCATCGGGGGTCTGGTGCTGTTCAACCGGTACTACAGCCCGGACATCGATGTGGAGAAATTTGAAACCACCAACACCTTTGTCTTCAGCAGTCCCTCGGATCTGGCCATGTCTTTGCGCTGGATTGCCATCATGGCCGAAAAGGTTGACTGTGATCTGGTCGCTTCAACCGGCATACACGACGGCGATGCGGTCATCAAACAATTGTTGGCCGGTGCAAATGCCGTTCAGGTGGCATCCTGCCTGTACAAAAACGGGGTGGGTTACCTGGGTGGGATGCTCGACCGTCTGGAGAATTGGATGTCCCGCAAACGCTTTAAAACGATCGGCGGTTTCAAAGGCAAAATGAGCCAGGACAAGAGTGCGGATCCAAGCGTTTACGAACGGGTACAGTTCATGCGCTATTACGGTGGCAAGAAGAACGTCATGACCTGATCGTGTCGGCGGTGGTGGCGTCAGAGCAACCGCCCGTCTGAAGGATGATTACCCATGCAAGCAAGGGCCACAACTGAACCCGAGGACAAGCAGACCATCCTGGTTACCGGTGCCTCCGGATATGTTGGCGGACGACTGGTGCCCCTCCTGCTCTCCAACGGCTACCGGGTCAGGGCGTCTGCCCGCAACCCGCAGCGCCTGGAATCGCGGCCCTGGAGTGACCACGCCAACGTAGAGATTGTGGCCATGGATGCCCTGGATTTGGCTTCTGTGGAAAAGGCCGTGGCTGGCTGCGGGATCGTCTACTACCTGATCCACTCCATGATCGCCAGCAAGGCCGGATTTGCTGATGCCGATCGCACGGCGGCGTTAAACATGGCGGCTGTGGCGGCGACCCATGGGGTGCAACGAATCATTTATCTGGGCGGGTTGGGCGACGCAGATCATCCGGAATTGAGCAAGCACCTGCGCTCCCGCCACGAGGTGGAGGTCATTTTCAACGACGGTGCCGTGCCGGTGACCTGCCTGCGGGCGGCCATGATTTTAGGAGCCGGCAGCGCTTCGTTTGAAATGCTGCGCTATCTGGTTGACCGATTGCCGGTCATGGTGACGCCCCGCTGGGTCAGCACGCCCTGCCAGCCCATTGCCATCAGCGACGTGCTTGGATATCTGCACGGTTGTTTGGAAGCGCCAGGGACCATCGGTGAGACGTTTGACATCGGTGGGCCGGAGGTGCTCAGCTACCGGGACCTCATTCAGATGTATGCCGAGGAGGCCGGCCTGCTGCCGCGCATCATTTTCCCCGTGCCGGTGCTCACACCCAAACTCAGCTCCCTCTGGATCCACCTGGTCACACCAGTGCCGTCGGTAATTGCCAGACCCCTGGCCGAAGGATTGAGCATTCCAGTTGTCTGCCAAGACGATCGCATCCGCACAATGGTGCCGCTGGATCTTCAGGATTGCCGGCAGACCATGCGCATCGCCTTGAATCGGCAGCCCCAGGCGGAACAAGACGCCTGCGACCTGCCCGCTGAAACCATTCTGCCCCCCGAGTGGACGGCCTGCGGCGATGCCGACTATGCCGGGGGTACCACGCTCACCATGGGATTTCGCATGGTTATAGCGGCAGACATCGATTCGGTTTGGCGCGTTGTCGAGGCTATCGGCGGGGAGCAGGGCTACTACGGCAATCGTTTGTTGTGGAAGATCAGGGGGGCGCTGGATGCTTTTTGGGGCGGTCCCGGCCTGAAAAAAAACCGCCGTGATGCGCGGCGGCTGGAAGCCGACGAGGTCTTCCATTTTTGGCGTGTGGCTCAGCTTTTTCGACCCCGGCGACTGGTGCTCGAGTCCCGCATGAAGGCGCCCGGTGGGGCACTGATGGTTTTTCAGCTCCAACCGCTTTCCGGGAACACCGAATTGGTGCTGCAGTCGATTTTCCTGTCTCAGGGATTGCCCGGACTGGGCTACTGGTACGGTCTCTACCCGGCCCATCAATGGGTTTTTCGGGATATGCTCAAAGGCATCGCCCGGCAATGCGCCGCGCCGGTGATCCTGGGGCCTGAAATGATCCCGGTGGCGCATTGACCCCGTTGCTGAAACGAACCTGCCGACAAGCCCTTTGAATACCTTGGTATCCTGACTCCAGCCGTCCCCCCAGGATGGTAACATTCTGCAGCGGTGAATCATGAATACGTTTCGCGGTATAAACCCAATATTAGAAAGGAGAGGCCGCAATGGGTGTTAAGGTAACCTGGTATAGCCATGCCTGTCTGATGATTGAGACCAACGGCACCCGGCTGTTGGTAGATCCATTTTTCACCGGCAATCCCCTGGCACCGGTCGGCGCCGAACAGGTGGCGGCGGATTTCATTTTTGTCTCCCACGGCCATGGGGATCATGTGGGTGACACGGTTGACATCGCCAAGCGCACCGGGGCAACCGTGGTTTCCAATTTCGAAATCCACAATTGGCTGGCCGCACAAGGTGTCGAAAACGGCCATCCCCAGCATATTGGTGGCGGTTTCGAATACCCCTGGGGACGCGTCAAGCTGACCATTGCCCACCACGGAAGCGCCCTGCCGGACGGTTCCTACGGCGGCAACCCCTGCGGATTTCTCTTTTACGTTCAAGGCAGAAAGATCTACCACGCATGCGACACAGGGCTTTTTTACGACATGAAGCTGATCGGTGAAGAGGGTATCGATCTGGCCGTTCTGCCCATCGGCGACAACTTTACCATGGGACCGGACGATGGGTTGCGGGCGGTCAAGCTGATCGAACCCGATCACGTGCTGCCGATCCACTACGACACCTTCGATGTCATCAAGCAGGACCCGACTGCCTGGAAATCACGAGTTGAAGCCGACACGCGCACCCAGGTGGCCCTGCTCAAACCGGGTGAGAGCATCGATCTTTAGCACCCGTTGATTATCCTGATCAGGTGAAAGGGAAGTCGTGGCGCGTTATCCTGAAGTCATTGTCATCGGGCTGGGTACGGCGGGATCGGCCACATGCATGGCATTGGCCCGGCGCGGTGTATCCGTGATGGGACTGGATGCCTTTCAGCCGCCACATCGGTTGGGCAGCCATCACGGTCGATCGCGCAGCGTCAGGCGGGCCTATTTGGAAGGCACCGCTTATCTGTCCATGGCCCTGCGGGCCTGGGAGTTGTGGCGACAGCTGGAAAAAGATACCGGAGAACCACTTCTGGTCACCACGGGCAACCTGACCATCGGCCCGCCTGACGCGCCCGCCCTGACAGGGTTTCTGGCCAGCGCACGCAGCGGCCAAATTCCTCACGAAGTCCTCTCCGCCGCTGACGTCCGCAAGCGCTGGCCGCAGCTTATGCCCACCGATGATTACATTGCCGGCCTGGAGGTGGCGGCCGGAATCGTATTTCCGGAAAATTGCATCCGTGTCTTTATGCAGTCGGCCGAGGCGGCAGGGGCGGTGCTCCGGTTGGATGAGCAGGTGAACGGATGGACCGCTCATGCAAACGGCGTAACGGTACACACGGCTCGCGGCACCTATACCGCCGGACGGGTACTGATTGCGGCCGGTGCCCGCAGCGTTGCGCTGCTGGGTCGATTTGGAGGTCGGTTGTCGCCCAAGCGGGTCCCGGTTCACTGGATCGATCCACCGAGTGACACTTACGGTTTGGGAAATTTTCCGGTCAACTTCTGGCAGGTGCCTTGGCATGATGCCCACAATGCAGTGGATGCCTACCGCGAATTCTACGCCCTGCCGGTCATGGATGCCGGGGGCTGCGTCAAGGCTGCATTTCACAACGGCTTGGATGGCTGCAACCCGGATAAAGCCCATCTCCCAGTCACTGCCCAAGAGACAGCGGCCATCCGATCGGTGCTGTCCCGCTTTCTGCCGGCCTTGTCCGAGCGGCCGATGACGTCCGATACCTGCCTGTACACCATGACCCCTGATGAGCATTTCATCTTGGGCCCCCTGCCGGAAAACAGCGATGTCTTTTGCGTGGCCCTAGCCGGTCATGGATTCAAATTTGCGCCAATTATCGGAGAAATTCTGGCCGATCTGATCCAGGGGCTGACCCCGGCGGTCGATGTGGGTCCATTTTCACCCCAACGCTTCAGTGGGGCGTCTGAATGACCAGGAGGCGCGTTCAATTGTCGCCGTAAACCTGCGCCCTTGTCAAAAGACAAAGGTCACTTGGCATTCTCTAAAAAATGATCAATGCATGACTCACTAAAAACTGATTGTGATATCTGTGGTTTTGCAGACCTGGGAATAGTCTCAATATATCTGTAGCGTGATTAATTCGTGTATAATGAGTTGATGAACGGGCGAAATCAAACGCCGCAACGAACGGGATATAGCTGGCAGAAAAATTGCGTGTATGGAACAGATAGGAAACTGATTTGACGCAAGGTGAGTATGTCAAAGGGTAGATTGGGTCGTATTTCATGGGAAGAGAACCAAATGAAAGTACTTTCTTGAAAAGGCCAAACCAACGCGAAGCTGGCATCAACTGGAGCAAAGCCAGGGATGCTGTGGCCACTTTTTTTCAATGGCAGCGGCCAAAACTGGACATCCAGCCCGGTCAAGAACTAAACGAGCTGTTGGTCAGGGTACGCCCGCCCGCAATCGTCCTCATTCTTGTTCTTACCTCTGGTACCATGGGTTACATGGCCATTGACGACTATTCCCCTCTAAATGCCTTTTATATGACCGTCATCACCATCGCGACAGTTGGTTTCGGGGAGATACAGCAGGTCTCGGAGCATGGCAGACTCTTCACCATTATGCTGATCTTTGCCGGAATCGGTTCCTTTGGCTACTCCATTGGGGTATTCGTCAGCATTATCAGCGAGGGGGCGTTACATAAAGTATTGGGAGAGAGAAACATGATCAAACAGATCGGATATCTGGAAAAACATTTTATTATTTGCTGTCTCAACGAGACATCGATTGAAATTTCAAAACAGTGCCGAAAAAAACAGATGCCGTTTGTTCTTGTCGATGATTCTGCAGACCTTGAAAAAACAGCCCGGAACTTGAAGTTGGAATATTACATCAGTGGAGAGCCATACAACGATGTGAGTCTGAAGAAGGCGCATATCAGTACATGCGGTGGCGTTATAGCTGCTTCGCCCAATGACAACGATAATTTTGCCATCGTAGTGTCAGCCCGGATCCTGATGGAAGATTTCGGTAATCGCGACGCCCGTATCATTTCCATCGCCAGAGACAGAGAAAACAAGGAAAAACTGCTAAAAATCGGCGCCGATTATGTCATCACACCGCAGATCATAACCGGTCAGCGGCTTTTCTCGTATGTCATCAAGCCGGATGCCGCAAGTTTCATGGATGATGTCGTGTACAGCGATAAAACCGATGTCGGACTGGAGGAACTTGAGGTCAACGAGAACAGTTGGATGACAGGGCTTCCGATAAAGGATTTATCCCTTAGGGAGTACGGCCTGATGATCATTGCCATCAAGCGCGGTAAAGAGGTAATTACTCAGGTTCGGGCTAATTTGCTTATCAATGGAGGGGATATTCTTCTGATGATCGGCAAGGCCAAACAGTTGCATCGCTACTTAAAAAAAAAACAAGCAGTGGAGTAGTCCTTACAGATTTTTGCTGAATGCTCAGGTTCAATGCCCCAGGGTTCACAGTAAGAGAATGATGAGGATTGAACGGTGTCAAAATATTGAAGCTTGGCAACCGGCGCGCGATATGAAGAACGCAAGGCGGCGAACCTGGAACCGGGAACCTGGCAACTTGATTAGTTACGAAAGAAGGAGACCGGAATATGTATTGGGGAAAGGTTATCAACACGTTTTTCATTATCATGGCCCTCACCACCAATGTGGGTTTCATCTATGATCCGACAGCGTATGAGCTGATAATGGCCACTTCGTTCAATCTGATCGCCACCACCCTCAAGCTCGGCAAGAGAGGAATGGTCAGCGCGGAAATACTTGCCACCAGTCTTGTCGCTGATTTGCATCTTATCCCGGCGCTTTATGTCTTTTTTGTGCTCCATAACATAACCAGCGCCCAGGGCCTTGCTATGGGGGCCGCTGTTGCCAATGTCATTTCCATGATTTTTGTCATAATAGATACTCTGAGAACCGAAGAGGACTAAACAGTGCTGTCTGTCAGGGGAAGGCATACCCTAACATGCCGCCTCGGAACGGCCTGTTTTAACAATCAACTTTATTATACGAGGAGGCGCTATGAATAAAGAGAGTGCTGTAAAAAACATCTCCGATATGCTGATCAGCGGGAAAGTTGCTCCCTGGAAAGCGGAACAGGTTTCTTGCACGTCTCCAACGACCATGCAAATATCAGCTCAGGGAATTTTCAACGATGTTCGATTATAATCACAGCGGGGCAAACCTTTCCAGAATGGGGAATGAAGTGGTATCGTGGTGATCACCAAAGCATATCGGTAAAATTTATTAAAAGTTCAGTTGATAAGATCGTCTCAATATACCACAGATGCTTCATTCAGAGCGTCTACTTCATT
>JASFFF010000219.1:0-6617 GCA_050124445.1 Desulfosarcina sp. | reverse complement strand
TAATCGTGCCGGGTGTAAGGGTTATGGAATTGGCGAACAGCGTCCGGGCATAGTCGTTTTTCAGTTGTGAGTCGAAGGTGATAATCTTGGGATCGATCAGGTCTCGCATGCGCGGATGAAACACCAAGGCCATCACGTGAAGGTTGGCCAGAAAGATCTGGTAGATCAGCCAGGGAATATATCCTGCCAGACGCAGCCACAGGCCGAGCAGACGGCGCGGTTTACCAGAGATAAAGATCAAGTCGCCGGACATGGCGGTCACCAGTGCGCTGGCTGCGATTCCCATGATCAGATGAAATGGGTCAAATCGGCCGGAGAAGACGATCCACAGCAAAAACAGAATCATGAATGAGAGCACGGTGGTAGATTTGCTCGGTCTGCGACCACCACCGGAGGCGCTGTGTTTGGGGGGCGGCTGCGTTCGCTTGGACAATCGCGGGTCTTCAGGCACGTTTTTTCTCCCCATGTTGACCACGAACCAGAACGTTTCTATTGGACAGGTCCTACAGACGATGATGGTTTGGATGTGGGTACGACATCTGCAGGTGATTGAAGCGACAGGAGGAACGGGCGGCGAACGAAACGGCAATCGACAAGAACGAATGGTCGGGAAAGACAGCCGCAGCCTCACGGTTACGGGTACATGCGCTGGGGCATCAGCATTGTCGTTCATTCGATCATAAGAAAAAAGGATGACAGTTGTCAAATTTTTGTGGGTATGGGGGCGATATTGGACCGGCTGCCAGCTTTCCATTGACCCCATGGAATCATTTTGGGATATACGTTGAAGTCATTTGTTCAGGCAGCCGGCCAATTGCAACCTTAAGGACGTCAAGGCCGTTGAAAAAACGCAACGATACCCCGCCTGTCAGTTGCCTTTTCTGCCGATGGGTCAGGGACGACAAGGCGCTGCAGACAAGCGGTACAGTGGCAGCGTTCAACGACGGGAACCCGGTGACTGACGGGCATCTGCTGATCGTCCCGCTGCGGCATGTTAGCGACGTCCTTTCCCTGACCCGCGCCGAGGTCGGCGACAGCCTGAGACTGATACATCGCTTGGTGGATGCAATCAAACAGGATGACCCGACCGTCACCGGGTTCAACATCGGCATGAATATCGGTGCATCGGCCGGTCAGACGGTTTTTCACGCCCACATCCATCTGATTCCGCGACGCGACGGTGATACGCCCGATCCCAGAGGCGGCGTGCGGGGGGTGATCAAGGGCAGGCGCGGTTATTGACTGGCCGGTTGCATATGGACATGCATTGCCAGAAGCCCACTTCAAAATTATGGCTATCCGGTATTTGCAATCGAATGAGCGCTGAACCGACAACGCTTGCCGCGGGTTGAAACCATCCGATCAAAGTGTCAGAGGCGTTTGCCATTGCTTGGGTAGCGTCTATATTTGGTTGCGCGTTTGAGGAGAACCGAATGGAAATTACGACGACGATCATCGGCGCCGGGGTGGTGGGCCTGGCCGCGGCCGCGGCGCTTTCCGAAACCCATGCCGGGGTGATGATCCTGGATCGCAATCCAAGCTTTGGTCAGGAGACCTCGAGTCGCAATAGCGAGGTGATTCACTCCGGCATTTACTACGCCAAAAATTCTCTCAAAGCCAGACTGTGTGTCGAGGGCAACCGGCTGCTCTACGCGTTGTGCGAGCAAAGCCGCATCCCGCATCGACGCTGCGGCAAATTGATCGTTGCCACCCAATCCGAGGAGGAGGAAACCCTGGCAGCGATCCACGACCGTGCCCGTGATAACGGGGTCGACGATCTGGAGCTGCTCAGCGCCGGACAGGTTCAGGCCATGGAACCCAACGTGAAGGCGTGTGCAGCCTTGTTTTCCCCCTCCACCGGCATCATCCACTCCCATCGGCTCATGCGCCACTTTGCCGCCCGGGCCAAAAAAAACGGTGCTCAGTTCGTTCCGCACACCGCCGTCTCCCGGCTGGACCGGCAGGATAACGGCCGCTATCGGGTGCACGTCGGTTACCCCGACGGCCAGACCGATAGTTTCTCGACGCGCTGGGTAATCAATTGTGCCGGCCTCGATTCCGATCGAATTGCCCAATCCATAGGGATTGACATCGATGCCTGCGGCTACCGGCTGCACTACTGGAAAGGGGAGTATTTCAGTCTCGACGTTCCTCGGGGCTTTATCCAACGGCTGGTCTATCCGGTTCCCCAGGCCAATCACGTGGGGCTGGGGGTGCATGCCACCATCGATCTGGCCGACCGGGTCAAGCTCGGGCCCAATGCCACCTATCTGCCAGATCGACGGTTCGATTATATGGTCGATCCGGCCGCTCGGCAGGCCTTCTACGAAGCAGCCCTGCGCTACCTTCCCGACATCGGGATCGAGCAGCTGAATCCAGATACGGCCGGTATTCGACCCAAGCTGCAAAAACCTGGTGATCCAGTCAGGGACTTTGTGATAGCGGAAGAGAGCGACAAGGGATTCCCCGGCCTGGTCAACCTGGTCGGTATCGAATCACCCGGGCTTACCGCCAGCCCCGCCATCGGCCGCCATGTAGCGGCCCTGATAGAGGAAAGGGGCTGAAACGATCGCGGCATGGCGCCCTCAGGTCCGGTGCGTCGGGTTCCGCGTGCAGGGTTTCAGGGATTGGTCGGCCTGCTGGGATCGTCTGGCAACAGGCGCTAATAGACTTCCATCAAATAAGCCAGTTCGTTCTCTCTCTGGGCGGATCGGACCGTCCGGCGCAGGCGTTGTTTCAATCGTTCCAACTGCCGGAACAGGTCGTGCTCCACTGTCATGCCGGCGGGTGTCGTCGGGCTTTTGAAGTAAAAGGAGAGCCACTCCTGGAGGCCGTGCCATCCGCAGCGCGCCGCCAGGTCCATGAACAAGGCCACATCCAATACCAACGGGGCCGCCAGGATGCTGTCGCGGCACAGAAAATCGATCTTCAGCTGCATGGGATATCCCAGCCAGCCAAAGATATCGATATTGTCCCACCCCTCTTTGTTGTCACCCCGCGGCGGGTAGTAGTTGATTTTTACGCTGTGATACAGATCGGCGTAAAGATCGGGAAACAGATCGGCCTGCAGAATGTGCTCTAGGGCACCCAATTTGCTGATTTGTTTTGATTTCAATGCCTTTGGATCATCAAGCACCTCTCCATCCCGGTTGCCCAGAATGTTGGTGGAAAACCAGCCGGAGACGCCCAGCATGCGGGCTTTAAAAGCCGGTGCCAAAACCGTTTTAATCATGGTCTGGCCGGTTTTTAGGTCCTTGCCGCTCAGGGGCACCTCATTTTGCTGCGCCAGGGCTTGCAAGGCGGGAATCTCCTCCGTCAAATTGGGCGCGCCGTTGGCAAAAGGGATGCCCTCCCGGATGGCTGCATAGGCGTATATCATGCTCGGGGCGATGTCCGGATCATTGGCTTTGAGGCCTGTCTCGAAGCTGGCCAGGGAGCGATGCACCGGACCGGGTCGGGAGAAGGATTCGGTGCTGCCGCACCAGATCATGACCATGCGTGCGAGCCGATTGGCGCTTTTAAATGTCTGGATGTCCTCACGCAGCTGATCGGCCAGGTCCATTTTTGTTGGTCCTGATTTGACATACCGCCCGTTGAGTCGGTTGACATAGTGCCTGTCAAAAACTGCCGGCATCGGCCGAATGGCCTGCATATCGGGTCTGATTCCATCCAGGATGGATCGCTCAAGCACACCGGCATTGATGGCGGCGGTGTACATATCTTCGTCAAAGATATCCCAGCCACCGAAAACCAGATCCTCAATTCGGGACAGTGGAACCACATCCCGGATGCGGTGCACCGGGCCGGAAGCATCGCTGTCCAACGAGAGGGTGCCCATTTGTGACAGGGATCCAACCGGTTTGCCCAGGCCGCGACGGATGGCCAAGACACCGCCGATGAATGTGGTGGCGACCGCCCCCATACCCGGAATCAGCACCCCCAGCCGGCCTGCGGGCGGCACGCCGGGGATGAATGGTTGCATGGCTTCGTGTTGGTACTCGGTTTGATGATTCACTTCTTGATACCTTTTTTGGGGTTTAGGTCGGGCTGCGGCAACCGCCGCAGCCTCGCGGGCAACGATCGCCTGATGGCGCTACAGCGGCAGCGCCACCCGATGAAATCCTTCGGCAAGCTCGTAGCTGGAACCCTGCGCCATTTCTCGACAGCGTTCTTTCAGCCATGCAACCGGATCCGAGGACTTGAACTCCTTGATCTGGCTGCTGTGGCATTGAAGGGCTTCGATTTTGCGATCGAACGTGGCCGTGATATCCGATCGATAGTTGATGTCTTCGGTGCCCCAAAAAAGGACCTCGGCCACTTTGTGCGGTTCGAGACCCTGCTCGATAAGATCGGGGTAGGCCATGTGATCCCGGGCATAGGGAAAAACGGCGTCCATGGCCACCTGGCCAATGATGCGATGGTCACGGTGCCAGAGATAACGCCGGTAGGGATCCGATGTGACCAGTGTTCGCGGGCGAAAAACCCTCAGTAGGCGAACGACATCTTTGCGCAGGGCGGGGGTATCTTCAAGTCCCTGATCCGGGTAGTTCATGAAAACGATCTCATGGACGCCAATGGATGTGGCTGCGCGGGCCTGTTCGTCTCGACGGATAGCGGTCAATGTTTCAGGTGTCAGGCTTCGGTCGCTGGACCCTTTGTCACCGTTGGTGGCAATTGCGTAAACCACGCGCTGTCCCGTGTCGACCCAGTCGATAACCGTGCCGGCAGCTCCGAATTCGGCGTCATCCGGGTGTGCTGAGAGCACCAGGGCATCGCAGGGCAAGGCCGCGGGCGCATCCGGAATTGAATGATGAACAATCAGCTCCATGGGTATCCTTTCAGCGTCCGCCCTGCTTGGCAAATGGCGAATGCAATATGCGTGTTATCAATACCATCCCCTTTTCAACCGACCGATCTACCGTATTCTGCGCCAAGGCGCAACTTCAGCCGCGGGTCGCGGTCGCTGTCTCAGCCTGCAGGGCAGATCGGTAAACCGCCAATGCCGCTGAGGCCGACCGGTCCCAGCCGTACGCGTCGACCGACCGGCGAATCAAATCGGCAGGCCACTCGGACGCCCGCTTTTCCGCTGCAGCGATACCCGCAGCCAAGGCGGCTGGAGATCCGTCGGCAAGCACAACACCGGGCTGCCGCCTGCGGGCCAACTCAGCCATCACCCCCACCGGCGTGGAAACCACTTTTCTGCCACACGCCAGTGCTTCCAGACCCACCAGACCAAAGCTTTCGTAATGCGAGGCCTGCACAACAATATCTGCCGCGGCGTAGTAAACCGGCAGGTCGCGGTGGGGCACACTGCCGCAGAAGCGGACTCGCGGCTGCACGCCGGTCGCGGCGGCCAAATCCTGCAAGCGCTGTTGTTCAGGATCATGCCTGCCACCGCCTACAACCATCAGCTGCGAGCAGTCGGTTTTCCCCAGATGAGGCAGGGCTTCGACGACCCGGCGCTGACCCTTTTGCGGTGTCAACCGCCCGATGGTGAGCAACATGCGCGTCGGGTAAACAATCCCCAGCTGTTGTCTGGCCAGCCCTTGCGGCATGGGTCTGAAGCGTTGCCGGTCGACGCCGCCAGGGACCATGGCGATTTTGGCCTCATCTGCATCATAGTAATGCATCAAATTGCTTTTTTCACCCTCACAAGGGGCCAGCAGGCCCTGGCATGTCAGCACCAGTTCGCGCTCAACCGCTAAGCGCCGGGTGGGTTCGGCGTCGCCCACACCGGTATTGGCTTTGAGCATCCCCAGGGTGTGGAAGGTGACCACGTGCGGCCGCTGCCAGGATTGTTGTGCCATGCGTCCCACGTGTCCGGAAATCCAATAGTGGCTGTGGATGACATCGTAATCGCATGTCTGTCGGCGTCGGAAGTCATCGATGGCCGCCATGATATCGTCGGCACAGGCATAGAGCCCGGATTTGGTGACCGGGTCGCCGTGGCCGATGTCGAGGGAGATCAGGCGTACGTTGGCGGCCAGTTCGGTTACCGGTGGATCGTCTGGACGTCCGCGATGGGTAAAAACATCCACCCGGTGGCCGTTGCGACCCATTTCACGCGCCAATTGATTAACATAAACACTCATACCGCCGGTGTCCCGCGTACCCAGTGCACCGTTGGGGCTGGAATGGATGCTGAGCATGGCAATGGTCAGTTGCTGAATTGACACTTGTTTTCCCCTTGTCAGTCCAGATCGAGGATGCAGCGGTGAATGTTGACCGGTTTTCCGCCCAGCCGTTTTTTGTAGACCTCCGATCCTTTGAGAAAATCGTAAACCTGACAGCCGTCGCGAATGCTGGCTTTAATGGTGAGCGCCTTGCTCAACAATCCGACGCTCAGGGCCTGGTAGGCGGCGTCATAGCCGTTATTGTACAGGTAGACGGTGGATCGGTGCTCGATGCACATGGTGGCAGCGATGGGTTGGCCGTCCAAATCCAGGAAATACAATCTCAGCAGATCCGAGGCGGCCAGGTTTGCCGCCAAACGGTGAAAGAAATCCGTCATCGCCTCGGTCATGAAGGCCGCTTTGTCGCTGCGATTGGCTCGGAACAGGCGCAAAAAGATCTGCATGGCCGCCGTTACCTGTGCGGCCTGGTCGACACGGCGCAGG
>JASFFF010000218.1:0-6739 GCA_050124445.1 Desulfosarcina sp. | reverse complement strand
ATCCGACCGGCTGGCCCCGGATCAGTTGGCCCGATGGATACTGGGAGCCCGCACGAAAGCCCGCCTCCAACTGCAGTTGCATCGCTTGATATGGCCAGATCGCAATCGGGGGGTATAGGACCCACGATCCCCCCCACAGCGGTTAATCAGACGTGCCGGCATATAAATATTTACCTTAACAAAAATATATTAACATACTATGAATAATAAGAAAAAAGGAGTTGTATTGACCAGCGGCGGCCTGGACTCGACCACGGTCCTGGCCATGGCTGCAGACCAAGGATTCGTGCTGTACAGCCTCAGCTTCGACTATGGTCAGCGACACGTCTTTGAGCTTCAAGCGGCTGAAAGGGTGGCTGCCAGCATGGGCGTGAAGCACCATTTGGTGACGCGTGTGGACCTGAAGCCAATCGGCGGATCGGCACTGACCGACGATATCGCCGTGCCCAAAGCACGCAGCCCATCCCATATGGTCGCATCCATTCCTGTGACCTATGTGCCTGCGCGCAATACGATCTTCCTTTCATACGCCCTGGCCTGGGCCGAGGTATTGGACGCCTGGGATATTTTCATCGGGGTCAACGCCGTGGATTACAGCGGATATCCCGACTGCCGGCCGGAATATATCCGGGCGTACGAACGCATGGCCAACCTGGCCACCAAAGCGGCCACCGAGGGCAAGGGTCGCATTCGCATCCACACCCCGTTGATCCAGCTGACCAAAGCAGAGATCATCCTCACCGGGACCGCCTTGGGAGTCGATTACGGACTCACCCACAGCTGCTATGACCCGACACCACAAGGCCTGGCCTGCGGTGGTTGCGATTCGTGCATTCTGCGAAAAAATGGATTCACCGATGCCGGTATCGCCGACCCGACGCCTTATGCGCCCTAATTGGCGCCCGCTCGTATCGGCCATTTGCCGGTAAAGGTGCCTGTTCAACCGGCGAATCTGACAATACCTGCCACGGGTCAGTTGATCACGCGCATCACCAATCCACCGGCAGCCGAACGATCTGTTTGGCCTTGTTCTGAAACAGCAGGTAGCGCTTTTTTCGCCCAAATCGATACAGGTCACGCGTGATGGCCACATCCGATCGACAATATTTCAGTATCTTGGCCATCTTGCCTGCTTTCCACCATCGTAGGGCGTCCAGTCCATCGGCCGTCTTGTGACGCTTGAGCGTAGCCCATGCCAGATGGTCCAATGAGAGCCGGTACCCCAGCCGATCCGTCACTTTCTCCAGAAGATCCAGTGTGGGAATCTGACCGAAATCCATATTGGTGTATGCCGAAAGGACCCGATAGTCAAAACGCTTGATATTAAATCCGATCACCAAATCCAAATGCTGCAGGTGCGCCAACATCATAGGTATCTGTCCCTCGACGAATTCAAAAAAGGTGTCGCTTCGCGAATCGTATAGTACGGCGCAACTTAAACGCATGCGGTCAGCCCGGTGCCATCCGCCCACTTCCTGGGCGGAGCGCTGCGTTTCGATATCCAAAACCCCGTAAGCGAGGGGTTTTTCATCATTGGCCAGACCCGATGATGCCTCGACACGGGTCACCGGAGCCGCGGGAAGGTTGAATGGGGTCGGCACCATGGTGTCGGACATCAATGCCTTCAGCAGAAACAAGGCACCGGCCTTGTCGATGGGACGATTTCCCGAGCCGCATTTGGGGGAATGCACACAGCTGGGACATCCAGTTTCGCAGGGACATTCAGATATGGCTGCTCGGGTGGCCTCCAGCAGCCCCCGTCCGTCAGCAAATGCTTGGAAGCAGAGCCCGGCACCACCGGGCACACCGTCGTAAATAAAAACCGCGGCACCATCCAATCCAGGATGACACGGTGTGGATATGCCTCCCAGATCATTGCGGTCAGCCAACACCATCAATGGAAACACACCGATGGCTGCGTGCTCCAATGCGTGCAAACCGCCCATAAGATGAATCCGCGCTTCTTGGGCCCGCTTGATTATCGTCTGCGGCAGGTTAAACCAAAGACCCTGGGTCTCGAAAACCACGGGTGGCAAATCCAGGGCGACGCGCGCCAAGACATTTCCGCTGCGGGTGTGAATGCGGTCATAGCCGGTGACCTGCTCGCTTACCCGTAGACGACCGATGCCCATCATGGTGCCAAACACGGCTTTTTGATCGGCCACGTCCAATATCCGGGTGTCTTTATGGGATCTGACGCGGGTGTGGAAATTGACCTGGGAGGCAGCCACACGCACCTGTCTGGTTTCCAGATCCAGCCTGTTGACCAAGTAGGCTTGACCGCGATGCAGATAGATGGCCCCGGGATGGGCTTCCCGGTATACCCGGAATCCATCGATTTCACCCAACTGGGTATCGCTGCCGGCATCGACAATGCGAAATCGGGAGCCAGACCCACGCAGGTCGACATGACGCTGAGGGTTTTTCAGCGGTGAGAAGCAGGTGGTGCCGTCAGCACTCAGATAGAGTTCGCCAGAGGCCACCAGTTCATGAAGACCGGTCCGAGCCGCTTTATCTGCCAGCATCGATTCGCCGACTGTTAACGGTAGTTCCGCCGCCGCACACACCAGGTGCCGAGACAACACGATGGGATTAAATGCGTTTACCACAGCCGCTTCCGGCTGACGCGCCACCAGCTGTTCCGGGTGCTTGACGAAAAATTGATCCAGGGCGTCCTCTCCCGCCACCAAGACAACAGCCGATTCCTGGCCGCCGCGCCCCACGCGTCCACCGCGCTGCTTCGTGGCAACAATCGACCCCGGATATCCCACCAGTAGACATAGATCCAGATTGCCGATGTCGATACCCAGTTCCAACGCACTGGTGCTGATCACGGCCAACAACTCACCGCAGGCCAGCTTGGATTCGATCTCCCGGCGTTCCTCAGGCAAGAATCCGGCACGGTAGGCACTGATCCGATCGGCAAATTCATTGACACGCGCTTTGGTCCACATGGCCAACAGTTCGGTCAATTTGCGGGATTGGGTATAGACGATGGTTCGCAATCCCCGATATAAAGCCGCAATCAGCAGGGATAGGGCAGCCGTCAGCAGGCCGTTCATCGGGTCCACCAAAAGCAGATGGCGATTGGCTTTTCCGGCGGTATTGTCATTGACGGTTTCAATGGTCAAACCGGTTAGCTGGCCGGCCAATTCGTCCGGATTGGAAATGGTCGCCGAGGTAAACACGAATGTGGGCGACGAACCATAATGCCGACAGATTCGCATCAGTCGGCGAAATACCTGCGCCATGTGGGAACCCAAAATACCGCGGTAGGTATGCACCTCGTCCACCACCACAAATCTCAGCCTGGAAAGCATGTCAGACCAGCGCGGGTGGTGCGGACAGATGGATAAATGAACCATCTCCGGATTGGTCATCACTATGTGAGGCGGTGTCTCGCGGATCTTTTTGCGCCGGTAGCTGGATGTATCGCCGTCGTAAATTTCGCATCGAAGGGTGTGATCGGGCAAACGGGATGACATCCGGTTGACCGTTTTAAGCTGATCTTGGGCCAAGGCTTTCAATGGATAGATGAACAGGGCACAGGTGGCGGGGTTCTGAACAACGGCCTCCATGACCGGTAGAACATAGGTTAAGGTTTTCCCGGAAGCGGTCGCCGTAGCCGCCACGGTGTGCGTGCCCGCCCGGATTCGGTCGATCGATTGAACCTGATGCCGGTACAACCGGTCGATCCCCATACCTTTCAGCAGGGTCTCAATCGACTCCGGCCAGGGCTTTCGAGGTGTGCCATAAATGGCCTCGGCGGAGGCGAACTGGCGATGGTAGACCACTTGGCCGTCAACCGTCTTTGCGGTCTTTATAGCCCGGATATAATCGTCAACGCCAAGGCGAAGGATCATGACATCTCATTGGTTTGCTGGCAGCGGGTCATCATTTATTCGCATAATGACTTGAAAAACGAAAAAAATTCGCTATAGTTGTCCCCATCCGGTCAAAATGGCCGATATGTGTGAACGTCGGGGCAGCAATTGACACAATCTCACCATACAAAGGCCCGGCCCATGACTGGGAGGGCCACTATCGCATGACACCATCTCCCATTTCAAGAGGAAGGCAGTAGCGTTGGACGACCCCTTTTTAGCCGGCCCAAGGATCGGATGCCCGGGTAATTTTCGGCTTGGGTTGGTTTCTCGCGCCCCCCGTTTTAGGTCCTGGGATAGCCATCGCAAACCTTGCCACAGCACTGTCCCGGGAGCTACGGGATGTTAGTCAACCACTTGATATTTCTTTTTATTCTTTTATTGCTTTCCGGGTTTTTCTCTTCTGCGGAAACGGCGCTGTTCTCCATCAGCAATACCCGCGCCCGACACATGGCCAAACAGAAGATTCGATCGCATCAGTTGATCAAACGAATGAAGGATAACCCTCACAAATTGCTGACCACCATCCTTATCGGCAACAACGTGGTGAATGTGGCCGCCTCGGCCATCGCAACCTCGCTGACCATCAGCATGTTTGCCAACTATGCCGTCGGCCTGGCAACCGGGATCATGACCTTTCTGATTCTCGTTTTTGGCGAGGTGATTCCCAAATCCTTCGCCACCCGCAACAACATCCTCATTGCCAAGCTGACGATTTATCCCATTTACTGGATGTCGATCGCGTTCTACCCGGTTATCCTCTTTCTCAACTTTATTCCCCGTATTACCGGCAGGATGAGCAAGACGCCGTCGGCCACCGAAGAGGAGTTGATCACCTTTGTCGAGGTTGTCGAAGAGCAAGGTGAAATCAAGGAAGAAGAGCGGGAGATGATTCACAATGTCTTCGAATTGGACGACACCAGCGCATCGGAAATCATGACCCCCCGTGCGGATATGTTCGTCGTGGATGCAAAAGTCCCGCTGGACCTTAAGGCCATTGCCGATTCCGGCTTCACCCGCATCCCGGTAATTGAAGGTGACATCGACCACGTGGTCGGCATTTTAAATATCAAAGATATTTTTCTGCACCAGGCCACATCGGATACCCAGGTAAACATCCGTGCCATCATGCGCCCGCCCTATTTTGTTCCGGAGAACAAAAAGCTGGATCGCATGCTGCATCAATTTAAAGCGCGCAAAAACCATATGGCCATCATCGTTGACGAGCATGGCGGCGTATCCGGATTGATCACTTTGGAAGACGCGCTGGAGGAGCTGGTCGGCGAGATCCGGGATGAAACCGACAAGGAGGAGCCGCACATCATCAGCAAGAGGCCCAAGGAGTGGACGGTTTTAGGCAAATCGGATATCGAGGAGGTTAACCAAAAAATCGGCATGCGGATTCCCGAATCCAAGGAGTATGACACCTTTTCCGGTTTCATTCTTGACAAGATCGGCCGAATTCCCGAAGAAGATGAAACGTTTACCATCGAGGGCCACAAGGTGGTGGTCATGGAGATGGACGGCAACCGAATCAAACGCTATCTGGTCCGGGCGCTAACCGCTTCGACAGAATGATTGGACGCAGGAATTTCACTGGCTGTTTCTTCACACTGTTGGTGGTTTTGGCCTCCTGCATGGTTCACGGCGCAGAAGATCGGTCCATCGCCGTGGGTCGCTTTTCGACGCTGACGCCAGGAGCGATGCTACCGGGTTGGAAGCCGATGACCTTCGAAAAGATCGATGCTCACACCCGGTATGCCCTGGTTGGCGATCAAGGACGCACCGTACTGCAGGCGGACGCCGACGCATCGGCATCCGGCCTGATAAAAGCGGTGACGATCGATCCCCGCATGTTTCCACATCTGACGTGGGAATGGAAGGTGGGCAATACACTGGTCAAGGGCGACGTGACCCGAAAAACCGGCGACGACTATGCGGCCCGCATCTATGTTACCTTTGGCACGGATTCAAGCAGGCCCTCTTTTTGGCAGCGAACCAAGGCGGCCGCAATCAAGCTGTTGGTTGGCGAGCTGCCGCCGTCCGCCGCATTGGCTTATGTGTGGGGCAACCAGGCACAAGTGGGATCCTTTCACCCCAATGCCTACACCGACCGGTGCCAAATGATCGTCGTGGAGAGCGGACCGACCCATCTAAACCAGTGGCGCGGGGCGCAACGGAATGTCCTTTTAGACTATCGGCGTGCCTTCGGCAGTGATCCACACCTCATATCCGGTGTCGCTGTTATGACCGACACCGACAACACCGGTTCGTCTGCCATCGCCTGGTACGGGGATATCGTCTTTCGCCAAAAGCCGATAGACGCAAACCTGAAAAGACACCACCGAAATCCGCTGAGACCTGACATCGGGGGCGATTAGCTGGCCTTCACAAAGGGGCCCCTACCCTTTCGTTGGTGTGCGCGATCGTTTCGCCGGTGGCATGACCACCCGATCCCCGGACCTACTTTACCCGCTCGACATACTGCCCGGTTCGTGTATCGATACGGATCTTCTCCCCTTGGTTGACGAAAGGCGGCACCTGAACCACGTGACCGGTTTCCAGAGTGGCCGGCTTGGTCGATCCGGCAGCCGTGTCTCCCTTGGCCCATGGTTCGGCTTCGGTAATGGTCAATTCGACAAAATTGGGTAGGGAAATGCCCAGGGCTCTCTTTTCGAACATGAGAACATTGCATACCGTGTTCTCTTTCAAAAAAGCCTTGGCCTCACCCACCTGCTCCTCCGACAAAAAATCCTGCTCGTAATTGGATGAATTCATAAAACAATAGGCGTTGCCGTCATAGTAGAGGTATTCCATCTCCACCTCTTCAAGATTGGCCGCTTTGAATTTTTCAC
>JASFFF010000217.1:0-6752 GCA_050124445.1 Desulfosarcina sp. | reverse complement strand
ATTGACCGGAGACGACCGAATCTTTGCCGTAAGCCTGCATGGGGCTGTAGTGGCTGAAGGTATAAACCTGCTTGCCCCTTTCCGTGTGCTCCTGGCCCACTTCGATCACGGCCGGCGTATCTTCGGTAAAAGCCAGGGCATCACACCCTTCGGCAATCAGGGATTCGGCCGCCTCCCTGGCCTTGTCCGGTCCGTACCAGGCGTATATCCAGCGCACATGGACCTTGGCATTGGGGTTGGTTGCCTTGATGCCCAAGGCGAAGGCATCGATATGACGCACCAGTTCGGGAATGGGAAATGCCGCCACGTAACCGATCTTGTTGCTCTTGGTCAGGGCGCCGGCCATGAGGCCGTTCAGGTAATAGGTCTGGTATAGATCGGCAAAATAGGTGCCCACGTTCTCGGCCCGCTTGAAGCCGGAGCAGTGCATAAAGTGCTTGTTCGGATACCTCTTTCCGGCTTTGATCGTATCATCCATGTAGCCAAAGCTGGTCGTGAACACCACGTCGCATTTTTCTTCCTGAATAAAACGATCGATGATGCGGGCAGAATCGGCCTCGGCAACCGATTCGATATAGACCGTTTTTAACCAAGGGTGCTTTTTTTCGGCGTATTTTCGACCCATGTCGTGGGCATGCGACCAGCCATAATCGCCCACCGGTCCGACATACACAAATCCGGCTTTCAATTGTTTTTCGGCAGCTAGCCCCACGCCGGATCCAAACATACAGGTCAGTATGGCACAGCAAAAAAGCAAACCGAGACGCCTTGTCCAGTTTTTCCTGCCTCTCATACGCTCCTCCTTTTTTTTTAGGGCTTCTGTCTACGCGCCAATGATTTATCGAAATAAGGACTTTTTCTACGATGATACCAATCCCTAAGTCAATAACAGGTTTTGGGGGTTAATTGCCCCACGTGGTCCCGCCTGCGGCCCCCGGATTGCCTTTTATGCCGTTTGGCTGTAGGATTATTCTGATTATTGGTCCATTTTTGCTTTATCATTGACATTCATTTTGTGGTATGATCGATAATCTCTTCTCTGCCATACATGATACATCCAGCGCAACAACAGGCTCCTTGCACCTTACAACATAGATGATGCACGACGGCATCGTAACCAGGAGGAAACCATGTACGGACTAGCAGCCATTGAGCAAGCCAACGGATGGGCCATGGCCGGTGCCGGCGCCAGCATTGTTCTCTTCGGTTTGTCGGTTTTATCCTTTCTGATTTCCATGATTCCCCGACTCACAGGTCTGTTCGAAAAAAAGGCCCCATCACCGGTTGAAACACCGCCGGCACCACCCGAGCCGGCAACCCATGTCCCGGAGACGATTACGGATGACATCAATGCGGAAGCCGTTGTCTACATGGCGCTGACCGAAGGTTTGGGCCACGCGTTCAGCCTCGTCGATCTGCACAAAAAGTCCCGTGCCGCCGGCCTCGCACATCCCCACCTCTCGATCAATCGTTTCAGAGAAGCCGGCATCCTGGTCGGTGAAGGCGAAGATACCTTTTCCTGGAAACCCGTTTCGGATTAGCAAACGAGGACATTAAAATGGACCTTCTGATCCAATTTCTCAGCAACACAGGGTACTTTCTGGCCGACTATCGTCACGTGCTTATGTGGGGCGTTGGAATCTTATTCGTTTATCTGGCCATTGCCAAACAATATGAGCCGCTGCTGCTGCTGCCCATCGGTTTCGGCGTGCTGGTCGGAAACGTCCCTTTTTTCAAAGGCTTCGGCCTCGGCATTTATGAACCCAACAGCGTCTTACACTATCTCTACTTTGGCGTTACCACTGGCGTCTATCCATCGATTGTCTTTTTGGGATTGGGCGCCATGACCGACTTTTCGTCCCTGTTGGCCCGACCGAAACTGATGCTGCTGGGTGCTGCTGCCCAAATGGGCATCTTCTTTACCCTGTTGAGCGCCCTGGCCCTGGGCTTTCTTCCCAAAGAGGCCGCCTCGATTGCCATCATCGGCGGTGCTGATGGCCCGACCTCCATCTTTCTAACGGCCAAACTGGCACCGCATTTAATCGGACCCATCGCCATTGCCGCCTATTCTTATATGGCGCTGATTCCAATCATCCAGCCGCCGATCATGAAACTGATCACCACCAAGGCTGAGCGGCGGATTCATATGCCCGAACCACGGCCGGTTTCGCGCAAAGAACTGCTGATTTTCCCCGTGGTGGGTTTGTTCCTGTGCTGTTTCCTGGCGCCTGCATCGATTCCTTTGCTGGGAACCTTCTTTTTCGGAAATTTAATGAAGGTCAGCGGCGTTGTCGACCGGCTGGCGAAAACGGCCAGCAGCGCCATCATTGATACAGCGACGATCTTTTTAGGTTTTACCGTCGGGGCCAGTACTCAGGCAGATGTTTTTCTCACCACAAAATCCGTCGGTATTTTCGTTTTAGGCGCCGTTGCTTTCAGTATTGCCACGGCTTCCGGTCTGATCTTCGCTAAAATTATGAACCTGTTTCTCAAAGAGAAGATCAACCCTCTATTGGGCGCCGCCGGTGTTTCCGCCGTTCCGGGATCGGCTAGAGAAGTTCATTTGATGGGACAAAAAGAAGATCCTTCCAATTTTTTATTGATGCATGCCATGGCCTGCAATTCGTCCGGCGTCATCGGGTCCGCGATCTGCGCGGGTATATTGTGGAGCTTTATGGTTGGTTAGGTTCGACTGTTTCGCCAATAGATGCGAATAAAACAATGCCGGAGAGCGGTACGCTTTCTCCGGCATATTCTTCTCCTTTTCCAGCAGCACGCATTTTACTTGACCGCCTCAAGGCGCCTATGCAATCCTTGAAGCGTCTATGGGAATGGATCGGCAATCCCGACACCCCTTATCACAGGCCCTCACCGTCACCAGAAGCGTCACCCTCTCCTGCCGCATTCATTTCTGATTTTTCACCTGCCATGGAGGTTGCCATGATAGCTAAAATCATTATCAAACGCCGTTTCGTCAAAGAAAACCGGCCCCAAATTCTTTCCCTGCTGAACAAAATGCGATCAATCGCCATGGATCAGCCGGGCTATATTTCCGGCGAAACGCTTATGCAAAAAGACTATCCGGAAAACATGGCCGTGATCGCAACCTGGCAAAGCATGGAAACTTGGTTGGCGTGGAGAAACAGCGAAGAGCGCAACACCTATGAAGCCATGCTGGAGATCTATCAGACCCGGCCCACCCAATACGAAGAGTATCACCTGGGAACCTCGTTTTTGGCCGACAGTCAGGGCGCTGATTGACGGCCGCCACCTCGATTGGGTCCAAAAGGCATCAACCCAGGCGGCGAACACAAAAAAATCAAATATAACGAGTGTTTATAGCCGCAGCGCTGAGAGGGCGCTCCTCGAGCGATCCCGCCGCAATGAATATCAAGCCAAAGGCCGGGCCATAACATCCCGTATTTGGCCCCTGGCGAGGCACAACGCCGCCCACCCCTTCTCTTTTCGGTTATTTTGAACGAAAAAGCCGATCGCTTGATACTTTTCGGCTATCGACGTGGTTTCATCCGGTCTTATCCCCGAAAGGATAAGCATGCTGTCGGGCATGAGCGTTTTGTCTAGCGCCCAGCTCAGGCCAACCAGGGTCGGTGTTCTCAAATTGGCAATGGCCAGATCATAACGGCCGTCACTCGCCTCCAGCGAACCTTCACCGACCGAGATACGCGATTCGAGTTGATTGAGGCGAACATTTTTCCGTGCCTCGAATACGGCGTTTGGATCCGTATCCACGGCCGCAACCCATCCGAATCCCATTTTGGCGGCAACGATGGCCAAGACGCCCGACCCGGTTCCGATGTCAATCGCCTTCAGCGCCGCCAATGCGACGTTCCAGGGAGGCGCATGCAGCGCGGCATCGATCAGTTGGATGGCCATACGCGTTGTGGGGTGTTCGCCGGCACCAAAGGCGGCGCCGCGCGCTAAAGATACCACCTGTTGGTTTTGGTTCGCCGGCCAGTTGGTCTCGGCCGGCTTTAAGACGATATGTTCCGATACGGCCCTGGGTTGATCGTACGAGCGTTCAAGATAACTGGTGCCGAAAAGAGCGGTATAGCGCAAATCGCCGGCACGGATCATACGGGCGACCATGGCCTTCAACACGCGTGGCTTCATCCGGTGGGCGGCGCAAAAATGGCGCTGCAAGTGGAGAAAAGCCACCTTTGAAGGCGACTCGGTGATATACCGCATAATCTGATTTTCGGTAACAGCCATGGCGCCTGGTTGGATAAACGCGAAAAGGCGGGTTGGAACCGCCGTTGCACAACCCGCGTTATTCGTGCCCCTCTTCTTTCAACAACCGCTTGTGCCACAGAGCAAACTCATACATGGCCAAAAAGCGATCGTCATCATTTATAATTCCGATGGCCATTTCCAACACGCCTCGTCTATAACTGCTGGAATGCCTTTGTGTGCTTCTTGACCGCAAAAACTCGCTGACCAGCATTTGTGCGGTGCGCTTGGTTTTGTCGGTACGGATATCGATGGGGTCCTTCGGTTTTTCAAATGGATTCCAGCGCTCATAACCGACCTTTTTCAAGATATACCGTTGCCGCCGTGGCGACATGGCATCAAATATCGCCTTTTTCTTTTCGCCGTTTGAATCGGTGCTGGCCATCTACTGCCCCTATTCCGCCTCGTCTTCCGACGGTTTCTTTTCTGTTTTAAGCCCCAAATATTCCTCATCGAACACACTGATCAAGGCCATGGAAAGCGGCATCAGCACATCACCCATCTTAACCTGGGTGGACCGCAGGGTCGCCACCACCTCTTGCGACAATTCGTGAAGCTTGGCGTGCACACTGTCGAGGTTCACTGTCGGGTAAGACGCCCCCTCCTTGAAATCGGACAAGCCACAGGTGTGCCCCCGTCCCGAGATAGCGGTGGGAATCCCGTAGAGCCGACAGGTAACCGGCCGATAGGTGTATAGATCACAGCGGTCGTCTTGATTCAAAAGGGGGCAGCGCACCCGTTCGGCGGCCATCTCAAAAAGCACCTGTTCTTCAGACTTCTGCCCACCATCCACGGCCTTGAATGCCGCGCGTTTAAGGCGGTATATCTTGCGATCGGTTTTGTTGGCGTCTTCCAGAATTTCTACCCGCCTCTCTTCGGCCACCGACTCGATAAACCGCCGGTTGACGTAAAGCGCTTCAATCAGTGAAAGATCAAACAGGGCGTGGCAGCAATCCGAACAGGCCAATTTGCATTTCACGCAGTCCGGATATTGTTGGCGAACCGTTTCAAAAACGCCATCCAGTTGTTTGACAAACGCCTCATATTTCTTAAAAACAGGCTCCAGCTCAGCTATCATGGTCCCATCTCCCTGGCAGATGTTTCACGTGAAACATTATTTGCCGATACAGAATTGATTAAAAATATGATCGTAAAGATCCTCTTGGTTTCGTTTGCCGGAGATCTCTTTCAAGGTGGTGCTGGCCCGATTCAGCTGTTCAGACAAGATGTCGAGCGGTTGTCCGCTTTCGGCGGCGGCGACGGCCCGCGTCAGTTCATGGTGCACCGCTTCAAGAATTCGTCGCTGACGCAGATTGGGGGTGGCCGTTTCACTCAGCGAGATGGCCGGTGTGTGAACCAGGTCTTCGAAAATCATTTTTTTTAAACTTTCGATCCCGGCCCCGGTTTTAGCCGACACACGAATCGTGGGCCTTTTTCTTACTCCGCGTTGAATGGATGCAACGGCACTGGCGTCGGCGATGTCATCTTTGTTAATCACGGCGATGGTCTTCACGTTCGTGAAGTCTTGCAATAATTTCACCTCGAAGTCATTTAACGTGCGTGTGCCTTCCAAAACCATCAAGATGATATCGGAGCGGTCAAAGTGTTCCCGTGCCTTTTGGATGCCCATGCACTCCACCGGATCGTTTGTATCATGAATGCCGGCCGTATCACAAACAATCACCGGAATGCCGTTGATGGAAAAATGGTCACGTACAATGTCCCTGGTGGTACCCGGCACTTCCGATACGATCGCGGTTTCATTTTGGACCAGTTTGTTCAAGAGGCTGGATTTGCCGACATTGGGCGCCCCGGCAATAGAGAGGGTGACCCCATCACGGTAGATGGCCGCGCCCTTTTGCATCTGAATGAGTTTTGACACCGAGGGGATGGTTTCGGCTTTGAGGCGCTGGCTCAGTTTTGATGGCAGCATGTCTCCCTCTTCCACCGCTTCGAACTCAATGCTTGCTTCGCAAACAGCCTTCATTTCGTCGATGCCCCTTCGAATGCCTTTCAGAGCGTCTTTCATGCCGCCGCGGATTTGTTGGTTGGCCAGGTGAACGGCTGTTTCGCATGGCGCGTTAATAAGATCGATAACCGCCTCGGCCTGGGCAAGATCGATCCGCCCATTGAGAAAGGCGCGCTTGGTGAACGCACCCGGGCTGGCCAGTTCTGCGCCGGCGTCGACAACCGTCTGTAAGATACGATCCAGAACGACGAATCCAGAGTGTGAGTGAATTTCAACAACGTCTTCGCGTGTGAAACTCTTTGGCGCCTGCATAAATACAACCAACACCTCGTCCAGAACATGACCGCGAAGGGGCTCAACGATGTGTCCGTAGTAGAGCCGGTGAGAGGAAAACGGCAGTTGCGGGGCTTTGGCACGGGCTGTTGGCGAACCTTGGTTTTTATGCACAAAAAGCCGCTTTAAGATGGGGTGTGATTCGGGCCCGGAGATTCTGATGATGCCGATGCCGCCGGGTCCCAAGGGTGTCGAAATGGCG